>NZ_JAOQJM010000006.1:53023-69042 GCF_025566865.1 Blautia acetigignens | reverse complement strand
CCGCCCCTTCCGGCAATGATTGATCCCGATTACATTCTGCTTTTCACCGCTTCGGAAACAGCTCTCAGAAGAAAAATCTACAACCATGAGCTGTACTCCCGGAAAAATGTCATACAGCCACATATCGGCGGTGCCATCCTTTACCTGAAAATCCACATAGGTCACAAAGGATTCCTTCCCCGGTATTTTTTTGTCCTGTCTTAAATAATTCAATTTCTCCATGGCTGACGCATCTCCTATGACAAAGCTGAATGGCAGTTTATATCTATCCTATTTTCTCAGTATTACCAGCTTGTTAGAAAGGTTTTTAACAGGCTGTATCCATCCAAGCAACTTATAGACAGGATACAGTTCCTTCATCCCTTCGACCAAACTCACATCCTCGGCCCATGTAAGCCCCGACACCATGTTCTCCAGTTCCTTCCCGCTTTTCAGACCCCAGGTAAAACGAGCCTTACTGGCCTCAATCGATTTCTCCTTCATGTGCCGCATGATAAAAGGATTCATAATCTCCATAATGATCTCCGTATGTTCGAACCGGCTACAGATAATGAATAGAATTTTCTTTATATCCGCCTCGGTTAAGTACATGACTAGCCCTTCGATCACAACAAGCACTTCGCCCGTCGGATCTTCGATTTCCGCTGCCCAGCTCTCATCCATAGCGGACTTGGCGATCATGGAGATACGCCCATGTTCGTTCAGAAAACGCCGCCGGATGTCGATCACCTCCGGCAGGTCCAGATTGTACCAGCGAACCTGTCCATTATCCAGCCGGTAGACCCGTGTATCCAGGCCACAGGCGATATTAACAACAGTTGCATCCGGATGTTCCTCTAAAAAGGCACCCACCATCTGATCCAACAGAATGGTGCGGGCAATCACACCGCTGCTCATGGCAGCATCCTTCTCCGCCTTGGAAAAGTCATAGTCCAGCTGCTTCACGATCTCTATAGCCTTCGCATCATAAAATTTATGTTCCTTCTTCTGAGAATGGGCCGCCCGGGCAAACAGAGTCTGCATCATGGTTTCCGGGACGCCATGAATCTTTACTTTTTCCATATCTGTCATGTATGAGCGCCCTCCTTATAGTATAGTTAGTCAAAACTAATCATAGTTTACAACACCAACCCGGAAAAGTCAATTTGTATTCCTTGTGTAGCCAGGGCCATGATGGATCACACCATGAATGGAGGTTCAGCCGTGGCCTTTTTCTGTTTTTCTTTGCGGATACAGCCATTTTTCCACCTTCTAATTGTAGTATTAGTAGAGGGAGAAATAGAAGGTAGGGTTTCGATAGCAAGCGAGTACCCGCTTGCGATTTTTCGGATTTTCAGGTCCATTGCCCGAAAATGAAAAATTCTTCATCCATTGTTAAAAAGCCGCCTTCCCGCAAAACCTTCACTGCGTGGCTAATACTCGGTTTGGAGAACCCCATATGTCGGGCAAGATCAACGGAGCGCACCATACCTTTGTTTTTTGGAGCATGAGAATAGCCTCCAGATAATCCTCGCCCGACGCACGAAGTTTTATTTTGTTTCTCCTGTGTAGGTGCTATGCAATACTCCAACCCTCGGCCTGTTCACGGATGTCAATGAACCGACGATACAAGCCGTTTTGCTGAATCAGTTCAGTGTGTGTTCCTTGCTGTACGATTTGCCCTGCATCTACGACTAAAATCTGATCTGCGTGTTCTATCGTTGCCAGCCGATGTGCAATTACAATAACAGTTTTACCGACTGTAAGTTCACTGATAGCCTGCTGAATTAGATGCTCATTTTCCGGGTCGATACTTGCCGTAGCCTCGTCCAAGATAACAATAGACGCATTTTTTAAGATAGCCCTGGCAATGGAAATACGCTGCTTCTCGCCGCCAGAAAGGGTTGAACCGCCTTCGCCAATGACCGTGTTATATCCATCCGGAAGCTGTTCAATGAAATCATGGCATCTGGCTTTTTTTGCAGCTTCTACAATTTCCTCATGAGTGGCCGCAGGATTACCAAATCGGATATTATTTTCAACTGTATCATAGAACAAATAAACCTTTTGAAATACCATAGAGATATTTGACAACAAGCTATCACAGGTCATTCTACGGACATCCACGGTTCCAACAGATACAGTTCCTGCGTTTACATCATAAAATCTTGCAATCAAATTGCAGATTGTAGTCTTGCCGCTGCCCGACGGCCCGACAATCGCGGTTGTACTCCCTTGTGGAATTTGAAAGCTGACATTTTTCAGTACGGGCTTTTCGTCATACGCAAAGGACACATTATCAAATTGAATATCAGCATTTTTCAGCTTAATATCCTGCCCATCTTTATCAATGACATTGGCATTTTCAATTCTTTTCAGTTTTGACAGTGTTGCGTCAATAATCTCCAACACATGAGCAGCATTGTTCATGGCCTCTACGCTACTGAAAATCATAAAAGAAAACATATCCATCATCAACATGACCGGCAAATCCATACTGCCACAATAGGTCAGCCATGCAGATACTGCAACAACGGCAATGGAAACGGCTTTCAGAGAAAAGAGGTGCAGACAGTTATATGGCATATATTCCTTTTCGATTTTTATATTGATTTTTTTGCTGTCGCTATAAGCCTTGCGAATACCCTCGATGGCAACGCCATCCTGCTTAAATGCCTTTACTACCTGCATACCACGCAAATACTCAATCGAGCTTTCCACCATATCATCTTGTGCCTTTTGATGAACAGGTGCGTTTTTGTGGCTGTGTTTTTCCAGAAGATTTAGAAAGAGCGCAGACAGCAGCACACCGATCAGCGAAATGAAGCCCGCAAGGGGGCAGTAAAACGCCAGACACAAAATCAGAACAATCACCGTTATATAGCCATTGACAACTGTATTTATCATGTTCGTGGCAAACATCTCCATAAATGACAGATCGGTAGTCACGGCAGAGGATAATTTGCCCATATTATTCTGACTGAAAAAGCCGAGGGACACACGTTTCAGAATATCCCCCAATCGGATTCGTTCTGCTGCGGTTGCTTCATATCCTACGCTGTCTTGTGTAATGGCCCGTAAGTAGGAAAACAGAAACCGCCCAAGTACGGAAACAATCATAGCAATGAGCAGGAGCCATATTGTAGCGGGATTTAATTCTGACTTCCCATTAAAATCATCCAAAACAGCACTTAAACCATAGGTCGCCAGCATAATCGGAATAGCGGTGAAAATGCTATGCAGGAAAGCATAGATGAAGCCTATATAAATACGCTTCTTGTATTGTCCAGTCCAATCAATCAGACGTTTTACAATCTTGAACATATCTGTTACCTCCCTTCCTTTGACCCGGCAGACCAATTCTTTGCACCAATATGCGCGTTCCACATATCCCGATACAAGCTATTTTCCGCAAGCAATTCCTGGTGTGTTCCGCTGGCCTGCACTTCGCCCTCTTTCAACACAATAATCTGGTCAGCATTTTTGATTGTAGAAAGGCGGTGAGCAATCACAAGCAGGGTTTTCCCCTTTGTCAGTGCCGCGATTGACCTCTGAATTTTTTCTTCATTCTCCTGATCGGTAAATGCTGTGGCTTCGTCCAAAATTACGATAGGCGAATTTTTTAAGATCATTCGTGCAATAGAAATTCGCTGTTTCTCGCCCCCGGACAGGCGGTTTCCGGCATCACCGGCCATTGTGTCATATCCGTGTTCCAGATTCAAAATAAACTCGTCACAGCAGGCGGCTTTAGCGGCAGCGAATACTTCTTCGTCACTGGCCTGCGGATTCCCAAGGCGGATATTCTCTTTGATAGAGCAGTTAAACAGGAAATTATCCTGTGTAACAAAGCTGACGGTATCTGCCAACTGCGACAGGGGAATTTTGCGGATGTCTGTTCCTCCAATCGTAATGCTCCCGTCCGATACATCCCAAAAGCGGGCAATCAAACGCGCAATCGTAGATTTGCCGCCTCCAGAGGGGCCAACCAAAGCCGTAAATTTACCCTCTGGAATATCCAAACTGATATGTGACAGGACGTTATTTTCCTGTGTCTGATCGTAAGAAAAGGCCACCTCTTGTAAATGAATGTCATAGTGGGTCAACCTTACATCTGTTTTTTCATCGGGCAGTTCTGATACGCTTAACAGCTTGTCAACATCATGTACGGCATACTCCACAGTTTTCATTTCATTCACATAGGTAGTAAAGTTCATAAGTGGGCCAACAATGCCAAGGGACAGAATCAAACAGATTACTAAATCCTGCGGCGTAAGAGTGCCGTTGTAATAAAGCAATAGGCCAACGGGAAGTGTGCCTAAAAATGTGGATGGCAAAACCGCACTTCCAAAATTCATCAGTTTCCAAGTGCTTTGATACCATTTCAACGTGTAGTCCTTAAAAGACTCGACAGCGTGTGCAAATTTTTCATAGGAAGTGGAGGACTGATTGAACGCTTTAATGACTTCGATTCCCTCCACATATTCAACAATTACGCCATTGACATAATTGTTGGATTCCATATAGTCGGCGTATTGCTGATTAAAGTTTTTCATCATCATCGCGTAAGCAACAAAGGCAATCGGAACGGTAATCAGCATAGATAGCGCCATACGCCAATCAACACAGACCAAATAAATGAATACTGCAATGGGGAGCAAAAGATTTGAAATACATTCCGGTATCATGTGGGCCAGCGGAAGTTCAATCGTTTCAACGCGGTCTACCAATACATTTTTCAGCTTTCCGACAGATTCCCCCAAGACCGTTCCCAGAGGTGCTTTCATCAAGCGCTGAGCCAGACTTAAACGAATATTTTCTAAAATCGTATAAGCCGAGATATGCGAAAGTGTTGTGGAAATTCCATAGAACACAAAGCGCAAGGCATAAGCGCCCAAACCAATCCAGCACCACATCCAGACGGTTTCCATTATTGGCGCACCGCCTATAAATTGCGTAATGATCTGATATACGCTCAAATATGGAACCAGCCCTGCTATTACAGAGATAATGGCACATAGAACAGATAATATTATTTTCAGCCTACACTGGGCAGCAAAAGAAAACACAATACTAATCCAGCTTTTTTGCTTCATTGGTGCATTTCCTCCTAAAAAAAGAATAGAGAATGTCATTTCCTGACACTCTCTATTCTAAAATTTTTTTGATGCTCTGCCACTCCACGCAGTTTCGTTTCACTCTAATTAGATTTTGATTTTTCGATATTCCAGCGGTGTTTTTCCCTTTATGCTCTTAAATGCTTCCGAAAATTTGCTGCTATTGGCATACCCTACCTTACCGGCAATAGACGTGATGGATTCATCCGTTTGGGTAAGAAGTGTGGCAGCCATGTCCATACGATAATTTCTCATATATGTAAAGATGGCAGTTCCATAGACACCCTTAAAGCAATGTTTTAACGCAGACACAGATATGTCAAACTGCCCAGACAATTCTTCCATCGTGTAATGTATTTCTGGATTAGCAGTCATTAGCGCCATAATCGCCTTTACTTTTTCAACCTGGGTCTTATAAAAATAGGGTCTTGTTTCCCCAATCGTGGATGGGTCAATCATCTTTAGAGAGATCAGCAATTCCAATATTTTCACCCGAAGATATTCTTTGCGGATGTATTCCGGCACATGATAAAGTTCGTTAAAAATATGGTCTGGAAATATATCTCCATGCATAATAAATGGCCGCGTTGCCAACTGGAACACTTTTTCTATTTCGGATAAGTCAATAGAAAACAGATCAAGCAAATCACTCATACTATCTGTGGCTTCTGGAACAGAAATCGTAATAGTAATGCCGTGGCAGACAAATAACACACTTATCATTGCTTAAAACTCCTTGAAATGCTGTATTTACGCTGTTTGCAGGCATTTTCCGATAATCTTCAATCCTGTCATTTTCCTGTATATCACAGCATAAATTCGTATATTTTCTTATCCAAATTTAGTAACTTCTTAGTAATAATCAGCCTGGAAAACAGGCTTTCTAAGAACCTTATAATCAGATTATTCTTAATTCTTTTTTCTATTATTTTATCATACTATGCCAGTTTTGCAATCCTATTCATCTCTTCTTTTGCATCAATTAATCCCAGATGCGTATATACATTTAACGTAACCCCTATATCAGAATGTCCCATTAAATATTGGAGTGCTTTCGGATTCATTCCAGCTTTCGCCATATTGGAACAATATGTATGCCTGCATACATGTGGATGTGTCAAGTATAGGACAAAAAAATTTTATTTTTTTCTGCCGAAGACTATCTGACGCTTCCATCAGGTAGTCCCAGCACCTTTATTATCTTATGATAAGTCATTCTTGTCCTGCTCAAGTTACCTCTGTTCCGAAAAAATATCGTCAAAATTCCATTCGATTTCAATTTCATCCTGACTATGAACACGAATCACCTTGATAATCTCACGCAACTTCTCTGTATCGAACTTCTGAATTCCCAAGAAATCTTTTAGTTTTATTTTATCAGAAAGTTCGTTTTGTTCAAGAAGCTTTTTACTATTCTCTGCATCTTCTATCTTTCGTTTTATTTCATCCAGCTGTACACTTATCTTTTCAGCTCTCTGCTTATACAAATCACGATCTATACGACCATCTTTATAATCATCATAGAGCTTCATCTTTTCCGAGGTCAACTGTGCAATTCTGAGGTATTGATCTCTTTGTAGTCGCATTGCCTTTTGGCAGATACTTTCTTTTCTTTTTCCAACATTGACGCTGCATACTGATGAACAAGCCCAAGGATATTCTCCTCCAGCGGTTTCCGCCGGATCACCAGACTTCGACACACAGGATCTCCATTGGTTCGGGCATCTGAGCATTTCAGCAGATGCTCTGTTTCTTTTAACAGAGAATGCCCACAGTTGGCACATAGCAGCAATGCCGGCTGTTTTTTACGTCTTTCCAGAGTAAAATTAGTGCGTGATTCCGCAACACTTCTCTTCTTTTTCGGATGCATTTCATTTGCTTTTTCAAACAATGCCCTGTCTATAATTGCCGTATGATGATTTTCCAGGCGAACCCATTCTGTTTCCTCATTTAGAACTGCTTTATGACCGGTATGCATACTGCAACGTGTTTTTCCCCAGATTCTGGTTCCAATATAAATCTCATCCCGTACAATTGCCGCTACTGTCGTAGGGCTCCAGTGTTTCTTTTTGATCGTGTCAAACCTCTGGAACTGCACCTGATCCCCTCTTGATAATTTCTGCTCATCACAAGTGGCAATCGCCTGTCTGTTCAATTCCCTTGTAATATCTGCAAAACTTGTTCCCTCTGCTGCCATCTGAAAAATCATTTTCACAACTTTTGCAGCTTCCGGATCAACTTCCAGCCTTCCATCTTTTCCTTTTTTATAGCCATATCTGGCATTTACCGGAAGGCGTGTGCCGTTTTTTGTTCTTGTCTGCATTGCTGATGAAATTTTCTTGGACAAATCCAGACTATACATATTGTATACCAGATTCTGCAATGCTACATTCATTCCACCAGTCATTCCGCTGCTTGCTGCACTGTCATAGCTGTCATTAATCGAAATAAATCGTATTTGTAGAAGTGGGAAAATATATTCAATATAAAATCCAACTTCCAGATAGTCTCTTCCGAATCTGGAAAAGTCTTTTACAACTACACAGCCGATTTCTCCGCTTTTCATGTCATCCTGCAGCTGTTGAAATCCATGCCGTTTAAAATGAGTACCGCTGACACCGTCATCCACATATTCCAGGATGTCAGCCTCAGCTACACCCAGCTGATCAATCACAAATGATTTTAACAGAATTCTCTGAGAAGTTACACTGTCGCTCTCTTTTTTGGCTCTGCCATCTACATTGTCATCTTCTGCGGATAAACGGATATAAACAGCTGTTTTTCTATGATCTGTCATCTTGACTGCGCCTCCTTCTCTTTCTTTAATTTCTGTAAATCTGCAAACTGATCGTCATATACCAGCTTGATCTCATAATCATACTTACCATGGATAATAATTGAATCCACAAAGGCATCTGCCATTTCTTTTGTCAGCTTACGCTTTGACATATAAGTATGTATCACATTTCCCCAGCCTTCTTCAATGTGGTAATTCTGGGAATACCGAACCTGTGCCGCCAATACAGTGTCCAGACGGCTCTTGATATTCTCAATTTCATTGGAATAGATCCGAGAAAACTGTATGTACTCTTCTTCTGTAATCAAACGTTCTGAGTAATCTTCATATAAATCCGATTTACGCTTACTGATACGGCTCAGTTCCCGTCGAAGTTTCCCCACCTCTTTATCCAAAAGCAGGTACTGTGTCTGATTTTTGGAAGCTGCATTCATTTCCTGAATCATTTTTTCTGTATCCAATACGGTTTTCATATGCGTTTGAATCAGGCGAAGAACATCGTCATCCACATATTCTTTTCTGACTCTGTGCCCTTTGCATTGCTTTCCTCCGGATTTATGGTTAGTATTGGCTCCGCAGATATAAAAGAATGTGCCATTTCTTTCTCTGGACAACGTCATGCGGTTGCCACAGCCTCCGCACCATATCTTTCCTGTATAGAAATTATGGTTTCTAATAGCTCCATTGTTCTGCTGATGTTTCTTCTTATAAGCTTCCGTATATTCCTGGATTTTAGATTGTACCTGTTGAAACAACTCTCTATCTATAATCCCTTCATGCGTGTTCTCCACATGCACCCATTCACTCTCTGGTCGATTTCTCTGTTTATTTCCCTGGAAAACACTTTGCTGATATTTTCCAAATACAGAATCACCTGTGCAATGAACATCCTGAAGAACTCGTTTCACTTCATAATTGTTCCAGGGTTTTGACTCCGGAAGCGGCTTTTCACCGGTTTTATAGAATTTTCTCTGTAAAGTCGGCGATAAAACTCCATCTTTATTGAGCTGTCTTGCAATATCACTATAGTTCCCGCCATCCATATACATAGAAAATATACTTTTCAAATGTTCTGCAGCTTCTTCATCAACGATCAGCTGATGATGGTCTTCTTCTGACTTTCTGTAACCATACGGTTCCCAGGCACTTGTAAATTTTCCTTTTTTCCAAAGAGCTTTTTTTGCGCTGCTGCTCTTTTTGGCAAGGTCTTTCGAATAGAACTCATTGATAATATTCTTCAGTGGAACTGTAAGATCCACACCCTCTCTGAAGGAATCGAAATCATCTGTCACAGCCAGGAATCTTACATGAAAAAACGGAAATACTCGTTCAATATAGTTGCTGGTTTCGACATAATTTCTTCCAAGTCTGGACAAATCTTTTACAATAACACAATTGATTTTTCCATGCTTGATATCTTCCATCATCTGTACGAATCCAGGACGGTCAAAATTTGTACCTGAATAGTCTGAGTCCTTATAAACTTCCGCAACCGAAATATCTTCCGTATCTGCTACAAAGTTTTTCATCAATTCCACCTGGGTTTCTATCGTCCCTCTTTCTAATGTTTCTTCTGTTTCCATTGAAATTCTGGCATACAATCCTGCCCGGAATGGTCTTCTCACCTCTGTCTGGACGGTTTCACTGCCGACTACTTCCGGAATGTTTTTCCTACTCTTTCGTGCCATTTTATACAACTTCCTTTACCTTGACCTGCAGATTATTATCATCATCTATTACCGTATCAACTCCCATAGCCGGTAATTGATTCAGCAATGTCTGATAACAATCATCAAAATCAAAAGTGATCTCTATATTCTTTTTATCATATACTCTGATTTTCCTGATCAGTTCTACCACCACTGTGCGGGACAGTTCTTCAATATCCTGATATTTCACAAAATAATCCAGCCAGGTATTGGCATTGTCTGCTTTTTCCAGCTCACTATCCATTTCTTTCTGGATTGCACGGATACTCTCTTCCGCATTTCTAAGCCTCTTTCCATAGGCTGCATGAAGCTCTACATAGTCTTCTTTTGATACAATGCCCTCTTTCATATCCGAATAGAGCATCATCCGTAACTCCTTACAACGTTCTGTCTCCTGTTTTTTCTTCTCCAGCCTGTCCTGCAGCTTCTTCATATTGATCTCCTGAAATGGCACAGTACCAACAAATTCCAGGACTCTTTTCAGGTGCAGGATATTCTGGATATGCTGTTTCAGCATCACCAGTACGGCATCTTCCAGATCCTTTTCCGGTATTCTATGACTAGAACAGCGTTTTGTTTCTTTATTTGCGGAACATAGATAATAAGCATATTTTTTCCCTGCCACAGTAGAAACCTTTCTTGTCATAGGTGCACCACAATCCGCACATACAGCAATTCCAGATAACAGATATACTTGCTTTTGGTCAGGCGAAGTACGTGTATCCATGCCCAGAAGTCTCTGAACAATTTCAAAATCACGGTCACTCACCAATGGCTCATGATTTTTCTCAATCCGGATCCAGTCATCTTCCGGTTTCACATAAGTCTGCTTCACTTTATGGTTCGGTGTCGTCCTTTTTCCCTGCACAAGGTTTCCGATATAAACCTCGTTTTCCAGTATCCTGCGGACGGTAACGGAACTCCAAAGTGCCTGTTCTTTCTGCCGGAAGCCTGTTTCATAATGACTGCCACTGCTGATTTTATACTCAAATGGGGAAAGAATACCCAGTTCATTTAAACGATTAGCAATCGCATCCTGACTCATTCCCTGCAGCTTCATCTTAAAAATATCCTGTACTACACTGCCTGCAGATGGATCAATCTCTAATTTATGCTTATCTGTCTTTGTCTTCCTGTATCCAAAAGCTACAAACGGAGTCACGCATTCGCCTTTTTTCCTCTTAATCTCAAGATTACTCCTGATCTTAATAGAAATGTCACGGCAATAAGCATCATTGATTAAATTCTTAAATGGGATAATAATTTCGTCTGCCTGATTCTTTCCCTTGAGACTGTCATAATTGTCATTGATGGCAATAAAACGCACACCAAGAGCCGGGAATAATCTCTCGATATACTTCCCAGAATCAATATATTCCCTTCCAAATCGTGATAAATCTTTTACCACTACGCAATCTACAATTCCACGCCGGATATCTTCCAGCATTGCCTGGAATGCAGGACGATCAAAATTAGAGCCTGAGTAGCCATCATCAACTCGGACTGAAACAACTTCTATATCTTTTTTGTCTTTCAGGAAATCCAGAATCAAAGCTTTCTGGTTAGAAATGCTGTTACTTTCCAGTTTTGCTGAACTGGAAATATCGCCATCTTCTTTAGATAATCTGACATAGATGGCGGCATGATAGATTTTATTGATATTCTGATACATATCTTACCTCCTTTTATTACGTCAGAAAATCCATGTAATAAAAGGGGGCTGCATAATTTGTCCTTACCGACATTCTAACACAGTCCCCTCAATCTTGCCAGTACTTTTTCAGACACTCAGAAGCATATTCTCAAATGCCTGCTCCATAGATATACCGTTATTGGCAAATCTGACTTTTACTTTCATATTGCCGATCCGGACCAAATATGGATTTCCTACTTTATTCAGAAAAATATCTCTCCGTTCCTGAAGCGATTTATTTCTGTCTGCTTTTATCATCCGTAGATCAGTCATTTCATTGATATCTACATCACTGAAATCCTGCTCCAGATAGTTTCTATATTCCTCTGCCGTCATGCCCTTCTCCTTCCATTCCCATCTGAATCTGTACTGCTTTCAGTACCCGATCCAGGCTCCACTTGTTCACTCTTCCGCATTTCTCAATAATACATTTCGTAGAAATGCTCATAACCTGTTCAGCCAGTGCCAGGCTTCCTTTTCGGATTCCCGTCATATCATATTTGCTGATAAATACATGTGTTGGCAAATACCGTTTCTTATAAATTCTTGATGTCAGCGGAACTACCGTTATGACTGAACTGTATGTATTGGCTTTATTATTACTCACTACGATCACCGGTCTTACTCCACCCTGAACAGATGTTGTAGGAAACATACCGAGATCTGCCCATAAAATATCTCCTCGGCGGATTGTCATTTGTCCTCTCTCCAATCTATTATTTTTATTTGTAAAGCATCCATAGCGCTATATTGGCTCCACAGGAATACGGCAGAGTTTCTTTCCCATAAGGAAAGCTCTGCCGCATTCCTGTGGAGCCAATTTGATTATTAAACAGTGCTCGCTCGATTCTATTTATCCTCGATACCCCGAATCGTTACTCCCGCATATGCAGGAAGGGAATAATAACCTGCCCGGATGCATACTCCGGACCACAACCCGGAAACTCTCGTTTCCAGGCTCCAGCAGTTCATAGGTTTACCAGTTACAGACTTCTCAGGATCTGCAAGTGTATCGCATCTCATACATATCATCGCATCACCAGCCTGCCAGCTGGCTTCGGTCAGTGCTTTTTCGCAGCATTACAGACTGAACTAAAAATCTTGGTTTTGTCTTATAATCCTATAGCGGCATCTTCCTCGTGCTCTCTGCATGAAATGTCACGTCAGTTATTATTGGATATTCAGTTATCATGGTTCATTTTAGGAAGTCCTTTAACTTCCTCTAATTACTAAAGTCAAATGACTTTGGCAGATGCAAAAGATTTTAAAAAATTTTTTAAAAAAATTTATTCATATACATTTCACGCATCTTATTAAGAGTGGATTTCAGCTTGTATGACAGCATCTGTCTGGAAATCCCCATAATCTCCGCCATCTGTGTCTGTGTCTTGTTTTCAAAGAAAATGCCATAAATAATCATGCGTTCCTCTGAGTTCAGCTGATTGATCACTTTGTGAATATCCTGCTGTTCCATTTTTGTCAGTACACAGTGCTCCACATCGCAGTTCAGATCTGGAAAATCCTCAATCATGAAGCCTTCTCCATCAATGGACTGACCGCTGTAAGGTACTTCTCTCAGCATCTTATCCACAACCTCACCCAGTTCGTTCTTAATCTCAACTTTTTTTGCCTTGCTGCTTCTATAAAAATTATTCATCGCATACGCAACTTCTTTTGTAATCTCGATCATTTCTCCATCAATATTTGCGTAATACTTTCCTTCATAAAAATATGGGTGTTCAATATACATATCCGTTCCTCCTGAATTTGAAATCTTGTTGCTCGTTTCAAATCCAGAAGGCGGACCTCTGTTTAGGATCATGCCTGCTCCGCCTTTATCCTGCCGGGATACGCCCGCAGTTATTGGCTGAGAAATTCAGGCACGAAAAAAAGCCCCAGTAGTTTTTTCTTAACTACTGAGGCTTTCGTCTCTTTCTTGTATTCAGTTATCTATGCCTTCTTTCATCAGCATAATCATTGTATCAGGATAAAGTTCACAAAGTATCCGCAATACGTTCCCATAAGTTCATGTCATTATTGAAATCGTACATATTTCAGTATAAAAAGTTCACTATTCAAATTCTGATTATTTATAGTTAATATGGTCTATCAAAATGACTATTTCCTGTTTCATTATTTAACTTAACAAAACAATTCCTATGCTAAAAGGCGGAGTTCACTTTACATTTTCCCCATATATTTTTCTGCCATATGTACTGCCATAGCACCATCTGCCACAGCTGTTACTATCTGACGAAGTAACTTTGTTCTGACATCTCCTACAGCATAAACACCTGGAATACTCGTTTCAGTATTTTCACCTGCTACAATATATCCTTTATTATCCAGTTCTATCTGATTATCTAAAAAATCTGTTGTCGGTTTTCTTCCTATACTCACAAACAGCCCGTCACATTCTATAATGTTTTCTTCTCCTGTAACTGTATCTTTCAACCGCACACCAGTCAATCGTTCTCCATAAATCAGTTCATTTACTGTATTATTCCATCGAAACTCTATATTTTCAGTTTTCATCAGCTGATCATGGTAGATCTTCGTTGCACGTAATGTATCTCTACGATGAACAATGATGACTTTCTTAGCAATTCGACTTAAAAGAGCAGCATCTGATACAGCAGAATTCCCACCACCAACAACCACCACGATCTTATCTTTATAAAACATACCATCACAGGAGGCACAATAAGCAACCCCATGACCTATCAATTCTTTTTCTTTAGCGAGACCAAGTTCTCTTGGATTTGCTCCAGTAGCAATCACTACTGTTTTCCCAATATAAATTCCCGAACTAGTTTCTACTCTCTTAAGCTTTCCTGTTAAATCCATATTATAAACTTCTGCATATTCACTTTTAGCACCATATTTTTCCGCCTGTTTTTGCATTTTCTCTGCCAATGAAAATCCGTCAATTCCATTTTCAAAACCAGGATAGTTATCAATCTGCCAGGTCAATGACATCTGACCACCTGCAGATAATTTTTCTATAACAATTGTATCAAGTCCTGCTCTGGCTGCGTATAATGCTGAAGTATACCCTCCAGGTCCTCCCCCTACGATAATCATATCGTAAACATGATTTTCATTCATACAACAGTCCTCCTATTTTATTTTTCCAAAGCTTCATTAATAAAGTTTTCTATCATTTTTTTTGATTCGGGTGCAACAATAGAATCTATTGCCTTTCCATCTCGATATAAAACCAGCGTAGGAATTATCTCAATCTTTTCAGCTTCTGCAATCTGTGGTTCTTCATCAATATTTACTTTTCCTGCAATAAGAATATCGCTGTATTCTTCACTTATTTTTTCATAAGCTGCTCCAATTCTACGGCAATAACCACACCAAGGTGCCCAGAAATCAACCAAAACCGGTTTTTCTTTATGAATTAATTGTCCAAACTTTTCTTTATTTATATTTATTGATGTCATATTTTTCAACTCCTTCTCCTGTTTGAACTTAATATACCTCATAAAAAGTCTTACTTCAGTGATGATATCACGGAAAGACAATTTACTTTATTACACTTCTTTTTATTTCTATTTATGGCATATGCCAGTTATATAATTGACGCATCTAAAAAAAGCAAGTATACTATGTTCGTAAAGGAGATAACGGTTATGAGCTTCGAAAATTATTTTCCAGTATGGAATGAATTAAATACAGCACAGAAAAAACTAATTTCAGACAATTTAATCACACAGGTTGTAAAAAAAGGAACGATCATTCACAACGGAAACTTGGACTGCACTGGATTATTACTGGTTAAATCCGGGCAACTTCGAACCTACATACTTTCAGATGAAGGACGGGAGATTACACTTTACCGTTTGTTCGATATGGATATGTGTCTTTTATCCGCCTCATGTATCATGCGCTCCATTCAATTTGAAGTAACCATTGAAGCAGAAAAAGATACTGATCTTTGGATTATCCCTGCTGAAATCTATAAAGGTATTATGAAGGAATCTGCTCCTGTCGCAAACTATACCAATGAGTTAATGGCTACCCGTTTTTCTGATGTCATGTGGCTGATTGAACAAATCATGTGGAAGAGTTTGGATAAGCGTGTTGCTTCATTTCTTTTAGAAGAGACCTCTATTGAAGGTACAAATGAATTGAAAATCACTCACGAAACTATCGCCAATCATCTTGGTTCTCACAGGGAAGTTATCACTCGAATGCTTCGATACTTTCAAGGCGAGGGGCTTGTCAGACTCTCCCGCGGCAAAATCACAATCCTTGATTCGAAAAGACTGGAAACTCTACAAAGATCATAAAACTGATTTCTATAACATCTAAAGAATCCTCCATTTATCAGAATTATAAAAGTCATTCTAATAAATGGGGGATCTTTTTATACTACGAAAAAATTATAAAAATGTTTTGTTTATTTCTAATAATCCATACCACATGCATATGACTTTTCAATCAGCGTACGGTCATTGACCACTGCATCATAGAAACGAAATCCGCCGGAAAAGTTATATGTTTCATATCCATTTCCTTCCAGAATACGACTCGCAATATAACTGCGCAGCCCACTCTGGCATACCAGATATACAGGTTTTCCTTTCTCAATTTCATTGATCCGTTCCCTCAGTTCATCTACAGGAATATTTTTGAATCCATTAATATGCCCCCTGCTAAATTCACCTACAGTTCTCACATCCAGCAACACAACACTTTTATCTCTAGAAATCTTATCC
>NZ_JAOQJM010000006.1:0-52645 GCF_025566865.1 Blautia acetigignens | reverse complement strand
GCCCTGTTTATTAGCAGGTCCCGCTAAAGAAATCAGCGCATCATCACCCGTAACATAATGTTTTACCTGAACTGCATCACCTGCTGCATAAATATCCGGTACAGAAGTTTCCATTCTGTCATTCACTACAATACTTCCCTTGATGCCAAGTTCCAGACCAGCTTCTTTTGCTAATGCTGTGTCTGGTGTGACTCCGATTGCTAGCACCACCATATCAGCCTGAAGGGATGGATTATCTTTTAATAAGATCTCCACTCCATTGTCTTTTCCTTTAAATCCTTCTACTGTATAGCCTAGTACCAGTTTTATTCCATGCTTTCTCATTTCATTATGGATCATGGATGCCATATCCGGGTCAAATGGATTCATCAGCTGCTTAGGCCGCTGGACAATCGTAACATCCATGCCAAGCTCCCTCAAATTTTCTGCCAGCTCTAAACCAATAAAACCGCCGCCAGCCAATACAGCCGATTTTGGATGATTCTTATTTATATATTCCTTTATCCGAAAAGTATCTTCTACAGTACGAAGTGTAAATAGTTTATCAATACCTACTCCAGGAAGTCTCGGCTGTGTTGGCTTTGCACCTGGAGAAAGGATCAGCTTATCGTAATTTTCTTCAAATATTTCACCGTTTTCTAAATTCTTCACTGAAACAGTTTTACGTTCCGGATGTATGGAGATAACTTCATGATGAATTTTCATATTAATACGGAAGCGTTTAAAAAAGCTCTCAGGTGTCTGTAGTGTAAGTTCTTCCGGATCTGTGATCACGTCTCCAATATAATATGGAAGCCCACAATTCGCATAGGATATGTATCCGGATCTTTCAAACACAGTAATTTCTGCATGTTCATCCAGTCTTCGTATTCTTGCAGCAGCTGTAGCTCCTCCGGCTACACCTCCTACGATTATTACCTTCATCTTATTTTTCCACCTTTCCTGAATAAGCAGCAATGCCACCGATATTATTTACTTTAGAATATCCCATTCGTTGCAACAACCCTGTTGCTTGACGACTTCGGGCTCCGGAATAACAGTATACAAACAGTGGAATTTCTGTATTCTTCACTACTGAAACAACATTGTTAAGTTGTTGTAACGGTACATTTTTACTTTCTGGTATATGCCCTTCCTGATATTCCTGCGGAGTACGTACATCCAGCAGAACTGCACCAGCAGTCCTTTTATATTCCTCTATCCCTTGATTAATATTCGCCTGTTTAAGGAAATCAAAAAATCCCATTAGTGCACCTCCTCCTTAAAGCATTTCTAAAATTGCATTCTTAGGTCTCGCACCTGAAACCTGTTGTACGATCTTCCCATTCTTCATAACCACCAAAGTTGGGATACTCATAATACTAAATTCACTTGCCAGTTCAGGCTGCTCATCCACATTGATTTTACCAACTCTGATATCAGGGCGTTCACCTGCAATCTCCTCTATGATAGGAACCACCATACGACAAGGAGCACACCAAGGCGCCCAAAAATCCAAAAGGACAGGTTTATCAGAATTCATTACTTCACTCTGGAAATTATTTTTATTGATATTAATTGCAGTCATTTTATAATCCTCCCTATCATTTCTTTGTGGCTTTATTATAATCTGATTTTTATTTCTTTTCTGTGATGACATCACCATACCACATTGACTTAACTTCTTGCCATACCATCTACACTTAATATAACACCTGTAATGTAACTCGCCTCATCTGAAGCAAGAAACACAAATGCATTGGCAATATCTTCTGGCTGTCCAAGACGACGCAATGGAATTCTTTCAATCATAGGTTCGATAACTTCCTTTGGCACGGCCTTCATCATATCAGTTTCTGTAATCCCAGGTGCAACAGCATTAACACGAATACCTTTAGGTCCTAGTTCTCTTGCTAATGATACAGTCAATCCGTTTACTGCAAACTTCGATGCCGGATAAGCAAACCCACTTGGCTGTCCCGAAATACTCACCATGGAAGAAGTTGAGAGAATGACCCCCTTGCCTCTTGCCACCATACATTCTGCTGCTACACGAGTAGTATTAAATACTCCTTTTACATTTAGATCCATGACTTTATCAAAAGTCTCCTCTGTATAATCCATAAATGAGGTGTTTTCTGAAATCCCTGCATTATTTACCAGTATGTCGACACATCCATATTTTTCAGTTGCCTCTTTAAAAGCCTTTCTGACAGACTCCATGCTTGCCAGATTTGGACTAATTCCAGCAACTATTGCATTGGGATATTTTTCTTTTAATTTATCTACAGCAACGTCTGCCGATTCCTGTGAACTTGCTGCCAACACAACTGAAGCACCTTCCTTCAAGAATTTATCAGCTGTAGCAAATCCTATACCACGGCTTCCACCCGTAATGATTGCAACTTTATCTTTTAATCTCATTTAGACTACCTCCTTACTTTGTTTGTAGTTACATTATAAGCTAAAGGTAAATCATTTTCTGTGATATCATCACAAACTATCGCAATAAAAAACCCTGTTGCTCACACACGCACCAGGGTTTTTGTTTATCTATCCGTATTTAAATAATCAGAATTTTATTCAACTTCTGAAAACTGATCTTTTCCAACATTACATAATGGGCATTCAAAATCTTGTGGAACGTCCTCCCACTTTGTTCCTGGTGCAATACCACCTTCTGGATAACCTTCCTCTTCATCATATTCCCATCCGCAAACGTCACATACATATTTCATTAGTTTGTTCCTCCCTTTACCTTCTCCCTGCATTTTTGGCAAATACCTTTAAATGAAATATCCTAATCCAAAAATTCGATTCCATGAGTGTTATGAATTCTTTCCAGCAAATCCGGTATTTCATCCATATCCACATCTGAAACTTCACCGCATTTTGTACACCTGACATGGTAATGATTTTTCAATGAAAAATCGAACCTATTCGCTCCATCCGGAACTTCAACCTTCCTTAACGAACCCTCATCTACCAATATATCAAGATTTCTATATACAGTTCCTTTTCCGATTGTAGGATATGCTGCTTTTATATCTTGCGTTCGATTGTTTCCAACTCCCGCCGTTTTTTTCTATCAGTTTTTTCTGATTTAACAACTTATCTTCTATCACGTCGATGTCTCTGTTTCCCAAAAACTCTCCAATCTGACCCAATGGCATATCCAAAACGCGCAAGTAACGAATCGTATTTAAAACCTCAAACTGACGTGCACTATAATAGCGATAGCCTGTTTCCGGATCTGTGTATTCTGGTTTCAACAGACCTGCCTGTTCATAATGCCGCAGGCTGCCAACACTGATATGAAACATTTTTGCCACATCACCAATCTGGAATAATTTTTTATTCTCCAAGCTGTTTCTCCTCATGAATTATGTCTGTCATTTTCTGATCAAAACAAGCATCAACCTGTGAAGCGATTTCTCCATCAAGCCATCCTTTTTCTACCATATCATTTAAAATACCGTAAGCTTTTTCATGTGGCATTCCCTGTTTATACGGGCGGCTTTCTGTCAGTGCCTGATAAATATCGACACACGCCATGATGCGTTCCTGTGTGTTTAATTCAGCAGCTGTTTTTCCAAATGGATAGCCTGTCCCGTCCAGTCTTTCATGGTGAAAGGCAGCCCAGTCACATATCTCTTCAAAATCATCGATTTCTGACAGAATAGAATAAGTATATGCTGCATGGTGTTTCATAACTGCAAACTCATCATCCGTCAGTCTTCCCGGCTTCTCCAGAATTTTGTTACCTATGGCAACCTTTCCAATGTCATGCAGCGCTCCTGCAAGATACATTTTCTGCATTGTCTCCTCATCAAATCCCATAAATCTGGATAATTTCTCAGCATCTGCAGCCACACCTATGGAGTGTGTACTCGTAAATGGTGATTTATAGTCTACGATGCGTGCGAAAAATTTCGCCAGTGCTTTAATCTGTTCAAAGCTAAGATCTTGTTTTGTACGCGGCACTCTGTTCCATAAACGAGTCTCCACATCTTTTTCTCCAAGTGACAGAAAATGTTGTTCAGAAAAAGCATGTCTAAATGCTTCTATACATTCTTCATCCGCTATAGAACCTGTGATTTCCTGAAGAAATGCTTCTACCTTCTGCCAGGTGTCTGAATCAAAAGAATCACTGCAGCAGACCTGGTCAAGCAGATCGCATAGATGGATAATTCGTGCAAAAACCGGTACTTCTGTCCATTTTTTTCCAAAAGGTCCACTTCCATCTGCATTCTCATGATGATACAAAATGACATTCTTTATATCCGTATGGGATGGAATGTCTTTCATGTTCTTCTCACCTGCCGCACAGTGAATTCCCAGCTCCAGTGGAATCGCCGAACCTATTGCACTTGCAATATCATTGTGTAATTCTTCCTGAATATATTGAGTCAGTGCATTATCATGTAACAACGCACCGGCTGTCAGATCCTGCAGACTCTCCCCCTGAATTCCCATCTGTTCTGCCATGCAGACACTCATATATGCAACACGCTTCGCATGCTTATCTGTTACATGCACTAACTCTGCTTCCACACAGTCCAATGCATAGGAACACGCTCCCAACAATCCCAAAACATCTAATTTCATCCCCTTTTGTCTCCTGTCTGTATTATATATCTGACTGTTATTTTATCACAAAAAATTTATATAAAAAAGGTTTCATTATTATTTATACAAAAATAACAGGCAAATCTTTATCTGCATAATTATCAAATAAAAGACGGGATTGTATATCATCATTATTATATTGTCAATAATATAGTAATAATTCTCATTATTACTAAAAGATGCTCATGCTGAGCATCTTTAATCTAAATCATTGTTCTATTTTTCGTTCAAAAACATATTCAGTATCTGATGATAAATCAGACCGGAATGAATAACCAAGTCTGTCGAATTTCTTAATATCCACCGGATTCTCAATATTATTTTCTGCCATAAATCTGACCATTTCACCACGAGCCATCTTGGCATATGTACCTTTTGTTACCATTTTATCTCCAGAAGCTTCACAAAATGTAACCGAAATATATCTGTCCTGTGGTGTCAAATACTTTTCTATACATTTTGAGTATTCTTTTGATGCAAGATTAATGATAATCCTGCTGTCATCTATTACTGAACGGTATAACAAGTCACCCCAGTACTCATACAGATTTTTGGAATCTCCAATCCTGATCTTTGCCTGCATTTCCAAACGATAAGGTGTCACACCATCCATTGGTTTCAGAGCACCATAAAATGCAGACAATATTCTCAAATGATTTTGCACATACTCAAGCTGCATATCTTCAAACACAGATGGTGCCATATATTGAAAAGCAATTCCTTCATATGATAAAACAGCCGGACTGAGCATCTGATAAAGATTCATATTTCCCAATCTATTGAAATTTTGTTCTGCAATCTTGTCATTACATTTCCAAATTCCTTTCAGTTCCTCTTTTGACTTACTTTTCAACCAACTTTGTATCTCTGTCGTCTTTTCAATAAATTCAGGCAATGCATCCGGTTCAATACTGTCAGTATCTGTAATCATCTTTTTAGCAGGGGATAATATTATCTTCATTAATCTAATTCCTTGAGCATATTTTCAGGATCATCTGCAGCCTTGACTTTATCATTTGCCTTTATAATAATCCCCTGTTCATCAATAAGATATGTGGTTCTTACTACTCCCATAGAGACTTTGCCATAATTTTTCTTTTCTTTCCAGACATCATATGCTTCAATAACTTTACGCTCCGGATCTGCTAATAGCGTAAATGCCAGTCCGTATTTTTCTTCAAATCTCTTGTGAGACGCTACAGAGTCCTTGCTTACTCCGAGAATAACAGCTCCCTTCTCAGTAAACTGTGGATAACGCTCAGAAAAGCCACATGCCTGCTTCGTACATCCTGGTGTATTATCCTTTGGATAAAAATATAAGATCACTTTTTTTCCTGCATAATCGCTTAATTTATGCACTTCTCCGTTCTGATCCGGCAATTCAAAATCCGGTGCTTTTATTCCTAACTCTAACATTTACTATTCCTCCGCTTTTGTATTTTTCACCTGTTTTCTTGTTCTTTTATTACCCGAAATCATTTTATGACCAGAATAGACTGCCATAATCATACATATCAGAGAGCCAAATGCAAAGTATTTGTGTGCTGCTTTTAACCCTTTATATCCTGTATAAAAAGTTCCAATCATTGTGATTAAAGCTCCTACTGACCAATATTTATGTGCTTTCATGTAATTCCTCCATTTTTTCAGTGTATTCAATTCTAATTATATGCTACCATATTCCTATGTCAATTTGATAATAGAGCATTCCTATAAAATTTTTCAAAATATCATTGTCAAAACTATGTATTGTTATCCTTTAATTTTTCTTTGAAATAATTGACAAAAAGTTTGCTTTCAGGAGATTACTATTTAATCTTTTTTCCATCTATATATAGTTGAAATTTATCAGGATTATTGACAACATCATAGTCCTTTCCGTATTCTACAGGTCTATATTCGGCTGTCATTACCGATTCCCCGTCTTCAATATCCTCTTTCCATAAATAGATGTTCATATCAATGCTCGTCGCATATCCTCTGTCTGTGGAAAATTTTGTCGAATGAAAAGAATCATCCTTGTACATCTGCAAAAGTTTTCTTGCAAACGCTTCTCTATCCTCTATATCTTCCCTATTTGCGACCACGGTTATATTTTCATCCCGATTTACAGAAAAAGTTCCAACTACATCTGGTTCGCCTTCTTTATGACTGGATTCAAATTTCCCATAAATACTTCCTGCAGCAATTATCAAAATTGCTGTTCCTGAAATTACTGCAATTATCTTTTTCTTCATATTTTTAATTTCCTTTTAATTTTTTTACTGCGTAATTGATTACTTCTTCCGGTGTGGGCCTGTCTCCTTTAAGTGTCATTTTCTTCCATTCTTCCTGCACAGCCGGGTCAGGATTATCAAATCCTGCATCTATGGCTATCTGCATTTCTCTGCGTACTTCTTCTGGTGTTGTGTTATACTTTTCTGCAATCTTCTCATATATAGTTTTCTCTCTCATTCATTTTTCTCCGATATATAAGTGGAATTATATCTTGTTCTATAAAATCAATTTAGCATATTTCTGTTGGCATGAAAAGAGACTTTACAACTTAAAATTGGATAAAAAGTACAAAAAAAAAGAGCTGCTTGCTCTTCCCATATAGTAGTAGTAAAATAACATGTCATGCCAACGCAATATATTACCTAGAATATCGCTATAACAGGAAAGGGGCTGTATTGTGACAGCCCCTAGTTTACTTCATCACATTGTCTACATTCTGAATGAACTCGTTCCCTGGTTTATTTTAGCATCGGTCTGGATTTTGTTTCATAAAGATAAATTTTGCCACAGACCGGTCGTATGTTTTAATGTGTCCAAACAGCCAGTC
Source organism: Blautia acetigignens (assembly GCF_025566865.1). Classification (NCBI taxonomy): domain Bacteria; kingdom Bacillati; phylum Bacillota; class Clostridia; order Lachnospirales; family Lachnospiraceae; genus Blautia; species Blautia acetigignens. The sequence continues at coordinate 45,213 of NZ_JAOQJM010000006.1, read as the reverse complement.
GATTACATTTTTCTGTACAAGTTCACTGAACCGATCTGTTGGTCCTTCATACTCCTGAAGGTATTCATGCAGTTCCTGAATTGTCTTTTTAAACTCTTCATGTTTTTCATGATGGTTTTCACGCTCTGGATAACCGGATTTTTCCTGAAGCTTTTCCTCTTCTTTGAAATGAAAGTCAGTATATTCATCCAGATAATCCAGCATTTTGATTGCTTTTACTTTGCTGTCGCCATTTTGACAGGCAGTTACAAAGTTCTGGATACGGTCGATCAATTCTTTATGCTGGGTATCAATTGTTTCATTTCCTGTTACTAAATTGTCATCAAAGGTAATGTTTAAATCGTAAGTCATAATTTGACCTCCATTTCTTTTATATGTTCTCTTAGGATCTTTTAATGTCTGGCAGTTTCGTACCTGCATTTTCTGCTTAGTCTTCTACAGGAACGAAAACATCTTTTCCTAATCCGCAGATTGGGCATGTCCAGTCATCTGGAATATCCTCAAATGCAGTTTCTGGCTCGATACCAGCGTCTGGATCTCCTACTGCCGGATCATAAATATATCCACATGGTTCACATTCATATTTTATCATAGTCATTTTCCCTTTTCAATGTCGATTTATTTTTGTTACCAAGTTCCTAACAATTTTTCTAACACTTTGTTTCTTGTATATTTGTATTATACATGATAATTATTCTCTTGTCAATAATAGTAATTATTATTATTGTACTTAGCATAAACTTATATTTGAATTGCAAATTTACATATTGTATATATCATGGGAATAGTTGAATAAAAAAATGAACTCTATTCATTAAAGACAGAGTTGCTGGAAATTATTTCTCTCCAACAACTTTTTCGTCTTTAATTCCTTGAAACACAATACTGTCCAATCAGATTCATCCAACTGTTATATTTATTCTTTTCACACACCTTTCGGCAAATTTCATTTTCCATCAATACACAGAACATCTTATCATAATCAAATGCCCAAACAGCACCATTCACATGGTTTTCCACTGCTTTCTGATCTATGTTCTTTAAACGTGTGACCATTTTTTCAATTTCTCCATTTCTCAAGTTACCGATATTTTTGCAGATAAACCGAAAGAAATTCAACGTTGCATATTCGTCATGCCAATGGAACTCTTCTGGATTGTTTTTTATTTTACTGGCTCGCTGCTGTTCTTTGATTATCTGATCAGCTACACCTTTCATCGAATCTTCGTATCTCATATTACTCACCTACTCTTCCTCAACGCCCAGTGACGGTTTAAATCTTTTATCCTTTGCCTGCGGTACCACGATCTCATAAAAATAAAATCCTAAATATCCAAGTGCCTGCTTCTTCATTTTATAAAAAGAAGTCCTGCCTATTCCTAACTCCTGCTGTACTTCCACATCTGTCTTATTATAATGACTGCAAAAACAGGAATGAAGGATCTCACTGAGCATCACACCATTCGGTGCATAGAACTTCACCAGTGTCATTCCACGATAGATCATATCTGACAAACCATAAATGATCATCAGGTTATTCATTTCCCGGTGCATCTTTGGCACATTCAGCTGATTGTTATAAATGCTCAGATAACTCAACGCATATGCCATATCTTCATTGATTTTCTCCTGGCACTCCATATCCAGTTCTTCTAACACAATCTGATTTTCCAAAATCAATTTCTGATAGCTTGTCATCAGTTCTTTAATATCAGTATAATGTCTTTCGATTGTAACTTCCAGATAATCCTGCGCATGGCTTGCCATCTGGAAGGTAATCTCTTTCATTGATTTAATTGCATAATCTCTGTCTGTCATCAGTTTCAAAATCTCCTTATCATCATCACACTAACTGGCGGTCTTTCAGACCAGTTCGCTTTCCCCATGATTTTGATGGGAAGCAATTACTTACTACAATTTGCAGAAGCGGATATCCAAAAGGCATTGTGGGAGCTGCCTTTGCTGACCAGAATCCCTCTTCTTATGTAAAACCTGCAGGAATATAAAGGGAAAGTGACTATCCCTGCCGGTTAATAATCCAAATAATATCGTCTATACCAATCTCTCCTTATGCTGTTTTTCTCTCCATAAACCATTTATCCACTTCGTAAAACAAGTGGCTTTCCTGCCCTTGTATCATACAGGTGTACATCATTCCTACACCGCCTGCTTTTCTGCTGGCGCATCGCTCGATTTTCAAAATTCTGTCAATGCTATACTTTCTTCCATCCTCCCATGTAAAAAATATGGGAACCAGCTGTCCGTCTTTCCGAAACTCTGCTACTACATCTACATATACTTTGTTCATGCCGACACCTCACTATAAAATCTCAATTGCTCTTGGCGATGCCGGGATTCTGCGGATATATCCATTTAACTCCAACTGCTTGATTCTGGAAAATGTTGATGATGTTGATTTCACCCCGATCAATTTTCCAAATTCCCGAACTGTCGGCGGGTATCCATGCTCCTTCGTATAATTCAAAATACACTGATAACTTTCTTTCTGTTTTCTGGTTAATACTTTTTTCAAATCTATCCCTCCAATTACCCATGAAAATAACTGTGTGGATGGATCGTGTGCGTACCAGCGTCTAAGTGGGATAAGACTTTATCCTGATACATTGCCGCTCGCTGTATACTGAAATATCCAAACCGTCGTCTAATCTCATCTACAGTACGATCCAGCTTCTCTAACTTTTCCTTTTTCTCCTGATTTCCAAATAAATCCAACTGCACGGGAATATCATCTAACACAAGATCCGCAGCTCGGATTCCCAGGCTTCTAATGGGATGTTCCCATTTGTAATTATCTTTAAATAGCTGAAATGCTGCAGTTACAATCTCGTTTGTAATATTCGTTGGCTGTCGTAAATGTATCTGTCTGGAAAAACTATACAATCGATTATCTCGAACTGTAATTTCTACTGTTTTGCATTTAAATCCATGTTTCCGCAATCGTGCAGCTACACTTTCTGCCAATGCTATTTGAATGATCCAGACATCCAGATCATTTTCCAGATCTCTCGGTGTTGTAGTGCTATTACCTATCGACTTTACTGGTGCTTCATATCCTTCCTTGCAAACCGGATCTTCATCCCAGCCATTTGCGAAAGCCCATAATACATTTCCTATTTTTCCAAAATGACTCTCTAACAACTTTTCGTCTGATTCCGCAAGTTGCCCGATTGTCCGGATTCCAAGTTTTTGCAATTTCTTATTTGTCTGTCTTCCGACATAAAGCAAATCTGACGCAGGAAGCTGCCATATCCTGTCTTTATAATTTTCTCGATTAAACTCTGTGATTGCATCCGGCTTTTTGTAATCTGAACCAAGTTTCGCATAAATCTTATTCCAGGAAATTCCAATACTCACTGTTACTCCAAGTTCGTATTTAATCCGATGGCTGATTTCTCTCGCAATCGTCATTCCGCTTCCTTTCAGATTTCCACTATCTGATACATCCAGCCAGGCTTCATCAATTCCATATGGCTCAATTTTATCTGTATACTCTGAATAGATTTCCCTTGCCATTTGAGAAAATCGCAAATATAAATCCATCCGTGGTGGTACAAAAATAATTTCCGGGCAAACCTGTTTCGCCTGCCATAATGCCATTCCGGTTTTTACTCCTTTTTTCTTGGCAATATAATTTGCTGTCAGCACAATTCCATGCCGGGCTTCCGGATCACCACCGACTGCCAGAGGCATTCCAGCAAATTCCGGATGATGTAGCATTTCTACACTGGCATAAAAACAGTTCATATCACTATGCAGGATCACACGCTCACTCAAACTTTTCACCTCCCAGCTGCTTCCTTCAACATAATGTCTTATCAATTTCTGTATGTTTAGTATATATCGACATTTCGGAGATAGTCAAGTAACATCTTGGTTGTATTTTCTCCATTTCGGAGATAGTCAAGTAACATCTTGGTTGTATTTTCTCCATTTCGGAGATTATTGTTGATTTTATTTCTAACATACGGTATAATGCATATAGAAAATTCAAATAGAAATGAGGCGAACAAATGCGTGATTTCGGGGAAATATTAGCAGAAAATAGAAAAAAGAAAGGATACTCTCAATCAGATCTGGTAGACCTGCTTTCTCAGGAAGGTATTCAGGTCACTACAAAAGCAATCTCCAAATGGGAGACCAATGCACGAGAACCAGCTTTACATGTTTTCCTGACACTTTGCCAGTTACTTGATATCGAAGATATATATGAATCCTTCTTTGGAGAAAACCCATATAACATTATGAGTGGATTGAATGAAGAAGGCAGAAATAAATTGATTGAATTTGCTGATATTTTGAAAGCTTCTAAAAAGTTTTCTCCACTGTCTGCAAAAATTATCCCATTCCATCATCCTGTAGAAATTACCTGGGAACCAGTTTCTGCTGGTACTGGAAATTACCTGGAGGATTCTGTAAAAGAAACCTATGATGTAGGACACCTTGCTCCTGAGCAGACTGACTTTGGTGTACGGATTTCCGGTGACAGTATGGAGCCACTTTATCATACAGACGATGTTGCATGGATTCAGAAAAAAGATTCTCTTGCTAATGGTGAAATTGGAATCTTCTATCTCAACGGCAATACTTACATCAAGGAATTACACGATGAGCCAGATGGTGTTTATCTGATTTCTTTAAATCAAAAATATCGTCCTATCCAGGTTTTGGAATCTGACTCTTTTAAGATTTTTGGAAAAATAATCGGGAAATGCAAAGGTGCAGAAATTCCGGGATTTCATTAGATTTCAACAGCAGGTTCATGATCCTGCTGATAACAATAAGCAAAGGAAGTGATTGAATGGCAATCAATAATACACTAAAAGATATTCGTGAAGAACGGAATCTCATTCAAGCAGATTTGGCTGAAGCCATAGGTTCCTGCAGCCAGACGATAGGCCGCATCGAACGTGGAGAACGTAATCCCTCTCTTGAGATTGCAATCCGGCTGGCACATTACCTGAAAGTGCCTGTAGAAGATATTTTTCAGGTTGAAGACTGAAACACAACTGCCAGAAAACCGAGGAGTAAAATCCCCGGTTTTCCTTTTTGCTCAAAAATTAGTGTAATCCTTTTACGAAGTCCGCTGCGTTTTTCATATCTTCTTCATTAGGATGGTCTTTAGCAATACCTCCAACCAGTTTAAATGGTCCGAATGTGTCATACCCTTTGCACCCAAATTTTCCTATCACTTTAGAATGCTTCTTGTCCAAAATCTGCTCTAAGGATTTATAATTCGCACTTCCACCATAAGTACAAATCAGAAATATCTTTTTGCCATCCGGTAGGTTCTTCTCTGCAAATCCCAATATCGACTGATGAAATTTTGAAAAAAAGATTCCTGATGCAAATCCAATCATATCATAACTGTTCATATCTGCATTTGGCTGTTTTACAGCATCAATCAAATCGACCTGGCACTCTTCTGCTATGCTTTTTACTAATTTTTCTGTATTTCCATGATGGACAGATGCATATACGATCGCTTTTCTCATTTGTTTTCCTTTCTGCCTGCTCCATCAATCAGGTCATAACTCATATCCAAAAAGTCCAGTATCTTTGCTTCACTGACCGAACCTTCCAGTAAAATCGTGATCCAGTGCTGCTTATTCATATGGTATCCTTGTAAAAATCCATAAGTCTGAATAATCATGCTGATCATTTCTGGATCGCACTTTACGTCCATGATGTCAACCAGATCATTTCCCTCTAATCCCAATTTCGATTTTTCAACCGTCATGATCACTGCATACCATTTTCCATTTTCATGTCGGAGTACTGCACTGTCCGGTAGTTTACTCCATAAATATTCCGGAATCGTGCCATACTGTTTCTGCACATATTCAAAAATTTCTTCTTTCTTCACAATCTATTCAACTCCTAATTCTTCTGATATCCTGCCCATAATCATACCACATTTTCGTATCCCGTACTACCTGCAAAATTCTTTTGCATTTTCCCGGTTCTCCTGACTTTAACTAATAGAGGGGTAAAACAGCAAGGACAGGAAGTGAGGATACACTTCCGGAAAATCCCAATTTAGGGTACCCTGCCCTAAATTGAAAAACGCTGAAAGCAACGATACAACTGCCCTCTCAGAAAGGAGAACCCGCCAATGGCTGAAAGAAAGAGAAACAAAGAAATCCATTTCTATGTCACCGAAGAAGAACGTAAGTTTATCCGCAGAAAAATGATAGAATCAAAGACAAAAAACATGGGAGCTTATCTTCGTAAAATGGCAATTGACGGTTACATCGTCAACACCGATACCACTCCATTAAAAAAACAATATGAAGAAATGCATAAGATTGGTGTGAATATTAATCAGATTGCCAAAAAAGTAAACAGCACCGGAGATCTGTATCCGGAAGAAATGCAAGAATTGAAAGAGATGGTGAAAGAATTATGGCGTATCTTAAGATCTTCCCAATTAAAGTAACAGACAAGAAAGCTCTGGACTACATCACGAATCCAGATAAAACAGATGAAAAACTGTTAGTCTCCAGTTTTGGCTGTTCCCCGGAAACTGCAGATCTTGAATTTTCTATGACAAGAGAACTGGCAAAAAAGAATGGAATGGACAAAGGCGATAACCTGGCATTTCATCTGATCCAGTCATTTAAACCTGGAGAAGTTGATGCCGAAACTGCCCATCGCTTAGGACAACAATTTGCAGACGAAGTACTGAAAGGAAAATATGAATACGTGATTAGTACCCATGTTGACAAAAACCACATTCATAACCACATCATCTTTAATGCAGCAAGTTTTGTTGATCATCACAAATATGTTTCGAATAAGCGGAGCTACCATAAAATCTGCCGGATCAGTAATCGTATCTGCCATGAAAATGGACTTGCCACCAGTATGCCAACCGGAGAAAAAGGTAAAAGCTATAAAGAGAACATGGAATATCATCGTGGCACGAGTTGGAAAGCCAAACTACGTGTTGCAGTTGATAAGGCAATCTGGACTTCCATCAACTATGAGGAATTTCTACAAAAAATGCAGTTAGCCGGATATGAAGTCCGCCAAGGAAAACACCTGTCCTTCCGTGCACCGGAGCAGAAGAATTTCACTTATATGAAATCTCTCGGAAGCTATTATTCAGAAGAAAATATCCGCATCCGCCTAGCTAAAAATCGTAACAAAGTGAAAACTCCGAAGCATCTGTCCAGAGAAGCTCGCCTGTATATCAATATTTCCACTTATGTTACGACCGGCAATCGAGAAGGATTTGAACGATGGGCAAAGCTCAATAATCTGAAAGAGGCAGCCCGCACCTTTAACTATCTTTCCGAAAATAACCTGTTGAATTATGAGGATTTCAAGCAGCATGTATCTGACATTGAAGTTTCTGTGAAAGTTGCCGACCAAAAAATAGCACAAATCAACAGTGATCTGAACACGCAGAAAGTCATTCAGAAACACTGCGATTCTTACCGGCTCTGCCGAAAAGTGATTGAGGATTGCAAATTTGCTAAAAATCCAAAAGATTACCGTACCAAGCATCAGGCAGAATACCATCTCCACGATTCACTAAAAAAAGAGCTTCAGGATCTCGGTGTCACCAAAATCCCAAGTTCTAATAAAATCCAGAAGCAAATTGAAAATCTTGAATCTGAACAGGCTGCTACCGTCCGAGAAAAACAGGAGCTGCAGAAAAAGCAAAAGACACTTGATATCATTCGGCAGAATTTCACATCACTGCTTAATGCTCCAGAAATACAAATTCCCGTATCAGAAAAAGAGCCAACTCTTTAAACAGAAGAGGTACCTACTTAACGGTGCCTCTTCCCAGATTTCCTCCATATCCGCCTGATAGGGGGAGCCTCCTGCATTGATCCGCTTGGCGATCTGATTGATATTCCGTCAGATGGCGGAAAGCTCCGCGGTGAACGCTTTGATATCCGCCGTATCGGTGTAAATGATATATCCGTCAATCGCCATCTTGCAGAGGTAGGCACCATAGCGCCTTGTGGGGAGCTGTGCCATCTTCTCGTCAATGAGCCGTTTTTCTTCCTCCGTGATATAAAATTTCATTTGAACGCTCCGCTTCCGGTTTGCCATGCTCCGCCTCCGTTTCTCATAAGAGTCTGGGATATCCCAGCAAGCATTTTTCATTTTCGGGCAAGGGACCTGAAAATCCGAAAAATCGCAAGCGGGTACTCGCTTGCTGTGCTTGCTATCGAAACCCTACCTTTGTTTTTCCCTCTGTTAATACTACAATTTGGAACGGAGATTTTGGCTGTTCGGAAAAGATATATCGTATAAATTGACAAAGAAAACGCCAGAGAAAAAATCCCTAGCGTTCATGATGTTATTGCTTATGTGCCATCTTCCGATAATCTATCGGCAAAATTCCTGTGCTTTTACGGAACAGCTCCGCAAACCGGCTGGATGTAGAATATCCAATCATTTCCGCAATTTGTCCCATCGTAAAATCCGTATCTATCAACAAGTGTTCAGCTTGGCTCATGCGACGCTGTTGAACATATTCCGTGATCGTGCAGCCTTGTAATTGCTTGAAAGATGATTTCAACTTGGTTGTTCCCATGCATGCAATCTTGGCAAGTCGTTCCAGCGGAACGTCAAAAGCATAATGGTCGTTCAAATAAGCAATCACATTTTCCAGTTGTGCTATATCCTGATCGGTTAGCTGTTTTTCCTTGCGAGTGAGAAGCTTTTTCTGTTCTTCCACCACAAGAGAAACCGCCTCGGCAACCTTAGCTTCATAAAATAAACCTGCAGCAATACCATCTCCTCGATAGAGTTTTACTTCATGGAGCAACTTTGCCATGGCTGGAAAATCCGTTGTCTGATCCACCTGCTTGAATGCAGCAAGAGGATTTATATAATCACTCGGATACTGCTTTTTCAGATAGCCCTCATAATATGCAGGCATGACCTCAATACCGATGGAATAAATGGGAATCTTCTTGTGGATCAATGCCTTATAGGGCTTGTCACCTCCGATAAAAGTCTTGATACATCCGGCAGAAAGACGCCGATATGGATTCAGTTCTTCGCCGGAGATTGATTCGTATTGAGTGATACTCAAACATTCCGGCAAATTAAATTCCATGAAAAAATCATCGTGGAAATAGAAGTCGTGAATCTTAATATCATACAGGTCTTTTTTTGCATAGACCCAATAGAAGCCTTCTCCAAACTCATGAGAAAGCCTCCAACATTGTCCAGCAGAATTAAAGCTGTTGTTGTCATCTGCTGGAATAAAATGATTATCTGTTAAAAGCGGTTCATAGTAGTCCGCAATAATGCTATTGTCCAAATAACGGCCTCCTTTGAAACGATTGGACGAACCTTTGCAATGAAAGGACGAACATCTCCCTGAATTATTGCATAATCTTCGTCCTATGAGTATTATAGGAACGTAGTTAGCAGTAACTAATCATACTATAACAGATTCGGGGCGAAAGGTCAATCGCTCCTGAAACAAGGAGGAAAATTTTATGAGCAATCAAGAAACTGTGAGAAAAGGATTGTCCGTCAAGGACTTGGTAACGACAGGAATCTTTACGGCGCTGCTGTTCGTTTTCACGATGGTGGGCGGTGTTTTCTTTGCAACAAACCCGGTACTTACATTCTATATGCCGGCAGGCAGCGCCCTGCTCTGCGGGCCAATCTACTTATTGATGGTCGCTAAAGTGCAAAAACGCTGGAGCCTGACGATCATGGGGGTTCTGATTGGCATTGTTTGGTTTGTGACGGGTATGCATTGGGCTTTTGCTCTTGGGTATATGCTTATGGGTATCATCGCTGATTTTGTCGCTGGTGCAGGACAGTACAAAAGCAAAAAATTCAATATCATTTCCTACATCCTGTTCTCCCTCGGTGGAACAGGCTCGTATCTCGTGTTCTTTGCAGACCCGGATGGATGGGCGCAAACAATGTTAGGAAACGGGACGGAACAGGGCTACATTGATACCATGCAGGCAACGGCAAATACCGGGATTCTGATTGCAATGTTCGCAGCTGTGCTTGTGACGGCCACAATCAGTGCCATAGTAGGAAGCCGGATGTTAATAAAGCAGTTTGAAAAAGCAGGTATTACAGCATGATGGGTGAAAACCGTAAGAAAGGGTTCTGGCTCGATCCACGGGCCAAACTCTTTCTTATTCTGATGTGTGTACTGGCGTCCATGGTTGCTCCGTCACTCGGATATCAATTTATACTTGTACTTCTGATTGCATTATTAGGAGTATTGTTCGGAAAGTGGAAGTATGCTGTAAACGCAGTGTGCTTCTATGCTGTTATCTGTGTTTTGACGGTGTGGATCATGACAGAGATGACTGGCACGTTGCGGACAATGTTTGTGGCGTTTCTCGGTCTGTTCCATAAGGTTTATGCCTGTGGTATGTTGGCCGGAATTGTCTTGTCAACAACGAAAGTCAGCGAATTTTTATCAGCAATGAACCGGATTCATGCACCCAAAAAGCTGGTTATCCCGCTGGCGGTCATGCTGCGCTACATTCCAACTATTCAGGAGGATTGGCGCTTTATCAAAGACGCTATGCGTATGCGGGATGTTTCCCCAACGCCAGCCGGGTTTCTTAAAAATCCGGGAATGACAATCGAGTGTATTTATGTACCGCTGATGATGGCAGCTTCAAAAGCGGCAGACGAACTTTCCATCGCTTCTATTACTCGTGGCATTGAGAACCCCAGTCCCCGCACTTGCCTTGTTCAGATAAAATGTGGGGCTGCGGACTGGATCGGAATGAGCGTTGCTGTTGCCTTTTTTGCACTCGAATTGTGTTTGCAGGGAGGTGTGATTGGTTGATTGAATTTGAAAATGTGTCTTTTTCATATCAGGGACAGGAACATAATGGCCTGCATGAAATCAATCTGAAAATCTCAGACGGCGAATGTGTCCTGTTCTGCGGACGCAGCGGATGTGGGAAAACGACAATTACAAGGCTGGTAAATGGTCTGATTCCGCAGTTTTATCAGGGTGAGTTACAAGGCCGCATATTGGTAGACGGGCAGAAAATCAGCAATCTACCTATGTATCAGATCGCGTCAAAGGTCGGTTCGGTTTTTCAGAATCCCCGGACGCAGTTTTTTAACGTGGATACTGACAGCGAGATTTCTTTTGGAATCGAAAATGAGGCACTGCCTCCGAAAGAGCTGGCAGAGCGTGTAGATCAGACAACGGATGATCTGAATATTCAAAATCTGCGGAACCGCAATATTTTTGAGTTGTCTGGAGGGGAAAAGCAGAAAATTGCATTTGCGTCAGTCTATGCAATGAACCCGGAAATCTATCTGCTTGATGAACCTTCCTCTAATCTGGACATGACTTCGATCCAGGAATTAGCGGGACATCTGCGACTGATAAAGGCGCAGGGCAAAACCGTTCTGATTGCCGAACACCGTCTATATTACCTGATGGATATTGCAGACCGCATTGTGTATCTGGATAACGGCAGGATTACAAATATTTTCACGCCGGAGGAATTGCGGCGGTTGCCTCAGGATATGCGAGAACGAATGGGACTTCGGGCAGTGGATTTGCAGGAGGTTCGTCCATTGACATGTCAGCCTGCATCTGGAAAGGAAATGCTGAAGCTATGTGATGTGGCGCTGCATTATAAGGAACGGTCGATTTTACATAATATCAATATTTCTGCTACAAAGGGTGAAGTGATCGGAGTGGTCGGTCACAACGGAGCCGGAAAGACTACATTTTCCCGCGCCATCTGCGGGCTTCACAAAGACTGCGAGGGACAATTTCTGTGGGAAGGTAAGCCGATGGATCGTAAGGCAAGGCTGAAACGTTCCTATATGGTTATGCAGGATGTAAATTATGAACTTTTTGCTGACAGTGTGGAAGCAGAGTGTTCCTTTGGTATCCGCAATCCAGATCAAACGCTGATAAATGCGACTTTGGAGGAACTGGGGCTTGCCCCATACCGAGAACGCCATCCAAACACACTTTCCGGCGGTCAAAAACAACGGGTGGCGGTAGCCGTCAGTATGATTTGTGGGAAAGACCTGCTGGTATTCGATGAACCGACCAGCGGCCTTGACTTTGACAGTATGACACAGGTGGCAGGACTGATCCGCAGGTTGTCCAATATGGGAAAGGTTATTTTCATTGTTACCCATGATTTTGAGTTTGTCTGCCGTACCTGCTCCCGTGTCCTGCATTTTGACGAGGGCGAAATGCCCGATGATGTACAAGTTACAATGGATGCCCTCCCGAAATTGAGAGAGCTGTTCTCTGTTTCAGATGGAAAGGAGAGGTAGTCTATGAAGCAGAAAAAGGAAAACAGAGTGGCTTTGCTGCTCCACTGGGCCGGTGAGCAGAAAATCTGGCTGTTTCTGGCGATTTTTCTATCGGCGGTCAGTGGTCTCTGCATTATCGTCCCTTACATTGGGATTTACAGGCTGATGGATGCCACATTTAACAATGCCTGCACAAAAGAACTTGTGGTACAGACTGTGGCAATGATTGCCGCTGCTGTCACCCTGCGTTTTGCATTATTCGGCTGTTCCGGCGTGGCAGCCCATAAAGGCGCATACGGCGCACTGTTCAAAGTGCGCTGCATGGTTGCGGAACACATAGCCAGAGCGCCTTTGGGGGCCTTGAATGAACGGCGCACCGGGGATATTAAAACGGTTCTGAATGAAGATATTGAAAAGCTGGAGTTGTTCCTGGCCCATAACCTTCCTGACCTTGTGTGCTATCTGGTTGGGCCGGTAGTCATCTTTATTTACCTGATGACCGTCAATATTCCTCTGGCATTGATTTCCCTGGTTCCGCTGATCCTTGCTGTTGTTGTAATGGGGATGATGTTCCGCAACACGGATGACCTGATGGAACGGGCCAATCGCTCCATTACCACACTGAACTCGGTTATGATTGAGTACATCAGCGGTATGAAATTGATTAAAGCCTATAACATGGGGAGCAAATCGTTTCAAAAGTTTTCAGACGCTATCCAGGAAGAAAACGCCATGTGGAATGAAACTTCCCGGCGCATGGGGCCACCTTATGCGGCCTTTGTTGTTATCATCGAATGTGGGATGTTGCTGATGGTTCCAATCGGCGGAATGTTTTTCCTCAAAGGCTCACTGGCAGCCAGCGCATTTTTGCTGTTCGTCTATGTAGGTTCCATGTATCTGGCGGAAATCCGCCCCCTGCAAGAACTGGGGACTAATTTTGCCAATGTACTGAACGCTGTTACCAAGACCAAAGAAATCCTGGATATTCCGATTTATGAGGGTGGAACGGACTTTCCCCAAAATCACGATATTGAACTTCGCAATGTCCGATTTTCCTATGACGGCAAGACCGATGTACTGCAAGGTGTCAACCTCAAAATCAATGACGGGGAACGCGTGGCTCTTGTGGGACAGTCTGGTGCCGGTAAAAGCACTGTGATTGAACTGATCTCCCGCTTCTATGATGTACAGGAGGGCGAAGTGCTGATTGGCGGAAAAAATGTCAAGGAGCTTGACTACGATACCATTCTGAAAAATGTAGCCATCGTATTTCAAAAGACATTCCTGACCCGTGACAGCGTTTTAGAAAATATCCGAATGGGCAGCAACGCCACTCTGGAAGAAGTGCAGGCTGCTGCAAAAGAGGCGCAGATTGACGATTTTATCATGTCCTTGCCAGATGGATATGACACGAAAGTGGGCAGCTTTGGCTCTCGCTTCTCCGGCGGTGAAAAACAGCGGATTGCCATTGCCCGCGCTATCCTGAAGAACGCCCCCATTTTGATTTTAGACGAAGCCACAAGCGCCTCTGACCCGGAAAATCAGATGGAGATTGACAAAGCCATTCAAAATCTCTGCAAGGGAAAGACCGTCATTGTGGTAGCCCATCGTTTGAGCGCGTTGAAGATGTGCGAGCGTGTAGCAGTGGTTGAAAATCACACAATTACCTGTGTCGGAACCCATGAGGAAGTCCGAAAGAACAATGCTTACTATCGGAAGGCGTGGGAGAACTACGAAACAGCTCGGAATATTACTTATCAGTTGGAGGGAGGCAAGCAGCATGAGTAAGCATGATGTATTGAAAAAGAACCGTAATTTTTATATTGGCGTTGGCGGGACTGTTCTGGAAGGGCTTCTCTCCGGCAGCTTGTTCATGCTTCTTTACTCTGTCATGCAATTTCTGTGGTCAGGGCAGTTTGACATGAACCGGGCATTGATATTGACTGGTGTAATTGTGGTCATTTTCCTGCTTCGTATTCTGATTTACAGCTATGGTTATACCAAAGCACAGATTGGCGGCGCAGAGGTCAGCAAAAACATCAGACTTTTTATGGGCGATCATTTAAAGCGTATCCCGCTATCCCGGTTTACCCAGGGACAGACCGGCGATTATATCAATACCATCACAAGCGATGTAAACAACTATGAAAAAATCCTGACCCATAAGATCGGTGATCTGGCAAAGAGTTTTGCACTGTCGCTCATGCTGATTATTTTTGTGATGACCATTTATGTGCCTGCCGGAATTATCCTGCTGATTGCCGACCTGCTTTTGATCCCTGGACTGTGGCTTTCTTTCCGTATGGTTCGGAAGTATGGTAAAGAAAAGAATGATATTTGTGCGGAGAATATCAGCAGCATTGTGGAGTATGTGTCTGGTATTCAAACTTTCCGGGCCTATGGCGTAGGTGGTTTGAAGAATAAAACCGTTATCAATGCCATGCGGGAGTTCTGCCGGATCAGCTTTGTGTACGAAGCAAAGGTACTGCCTATCGGTGCTGGATTTGGCATTTTAAGCTGGCTGTCCTGCCCACTGGTTATTTGGACAGCGTATGCGCCCTGGGCCACAGGGACACTGAACACGGTAGACTATCTTTTGATCTGTATGCTGCCTTTGTTCTGTGCAAAGCTGGCAAACTCTATTTTTGTAGACCTCACCAGCTATAAAAACCTGATGATTTCCAAAAACAAAATCCTGGGTGTTATGGACGAGCCGGAAGAAACAGGCAGTATGGAGACATTCCAAACAGCTACACATGAGATTCGGTTTGAAGATGTGGATTTCTCCTATGTCCCCAGAGAGCCTGTTTTGAAACACGCTTCCTTTACGGTTCTCGATCAGAAGTTGACCGCCATTGTCGGTGATTCTGGAAGCGGAAAGTCTACAATCTTGAATTTGATTGCAAAATACTATGAAGCTGGCGGTGGTACAATTTCCATTGGCGGTAAGCCGATAGATCATGTGGCAGCAGAGCGGGTACTGGAACAAATCTCTATGGTGGATCAGGATGTATTTCTGTTTGATGATACCATCCGTGAAAATATCCGTCATGCCCGTCCTGACGCTACGGACACTGAAATAGAGGCGGCTTGCCGGGAGGCGAACTGCGACGGATTTATTCGTAAGATGGAAAAAGGGTATGACACGCCAACCGGCGAAAATGGCAATCTGCTTTCAGGTGGTGAGCGGCAGAGGATTTCGATTGCCCGCGCTATCCTGAAAAACAGTCCTATCCTGCTGCTGGATGAAGCAACAGCGTCTCTTGATATTGAAAATGAGCTGGCTGTAAAGCAGGCAATCGCTAATCTTCTGAAAGAGAAAAAGACCGTAGTTATGATTGCTCACAAATTGTCCATCGTGAAAAATGCAGATCAGATACTTGTTGTGGCGGACGGCAGAATTGCAGAATCTGGCACACATGACGAGCTTTTGACGAAAGGCGGGAAATATGCTGCCATGTGGAATGCAGAGCAAAAAATTTCCGCATGAACTTGTGATTACTGGTAATGATTAGGAAACGGCGAAGCAGGATGCTTGCCGGATAGAACATGCAATCAGTGATACAGCTTTTCAGAAGTTGAAGAAAAAAGTACAGGGAACCGAATAGCGCACGTCGGCCCTGCACTGCATAATGAATTATCTGCCCCCGAACGGGGAAAGAAAAAAACCGTTGGTCTGGGCAGATAATTTCGTGTGCCCACTTTGGGAATACCATGCTTACCGGCGGTTTTGAGAGAATCAAGGTCGCCGTTTCTTTTACCCTCAAAAGGGATGACGCGCTGACGCTGGCACTCACGGCGGCTTACAAGGAGGGAGCCGCACATGATACAACCTGACCGCCGACAAATTCTAACGATGTTCTCGCAACAGTCAAAAAAATCCAGATCGCCAAATGGGGACAGTCTAACTGTGGTTGCGAATTTTCCTCTGTTCCTAATGGCAGAATATCTGAATATAATAATTTCATCCTGCACCCCCTCGTACACTTTCTGTATATAATTCTACTGCAAATCAGTTAATAAATTTAGAAGAGAAATCTCCGTACACATAAAGGCAATTTATTCCACCACTTCATCTAATTAAAAAAAAGGCCAGAAGCCACCTACACCAGTGACTTCCAGTCTTAACTTTTACCTATCTTACACCCCGATCATCCCCTCTCTCCGGCTTATCTTTTCCCTGCTTTTCTTGAATAATCCTCTTATTAATCTCAAGCCGTTCATGAATGGATAATTTCTTCCTTTAATCCGTTTTCCTTTCCTAAAAGTTAACTATTTATTCTAATATACCTCTTACAAGCTCGATTCAAAAACTCATAGTCATGTGTTACAACTATAATAATATATTTTTCTTCTGACAATTGTTTCATCAATTTTTCCACCTGACACATATGCCTAAAATCCAACCCACTGGTAGGTTCATCGAAAATAAGCAGCTTTTTTTCACCCATAACTGCCTGGCAAATAGCAAGCCTCTGTCTCTGTCCACCAGATAATATCATCGGATGATATTCTGCATACTCTTCCAAGTCAAATTTTTCAAGTAATTCCCTGATTTCTTGTTCAGAGGCTTCTTCATTTGCAAGCATACATTCATTTTTCACACTATCTGAAAACAACTGATGATTGACTTCCTGCATAACCATCCCGAACAGTTTGGTCCGGGCCTTTTCCGACAGCTTTTTCCCTTGATACAGAATCTCGCCGCCTTTGGGCTTAAGCAGACCGCACAAGCAATTGCAAAAAGTAGATTTTCCGGCACCGTTTTTCCCTGTGATACCGATGATGTCTCCCGCTCTTGCAGATAAACTAATATTCTGAAAAATCATCTGTTTCTTTCTCTTACATGAAAGGTTACAAATCTGAAGTACTGCGTCTTCTGAGTTTCCTGTAATCTCCGGGATCTGTATCTGTTCAGGAACGATACTTCTGAGCCCCATTTGTTTTCGTTTCAGATCAGACAAAGCCTTAAACTCATCTGATGTAAATTCTTGTTCTATACGTCCTTCTTTCATATAAATAATTCTGTCTGCGAATTTCTGGATCCATGCCAGACGATGCTCTGCCACAACTACAGTATGTCCCTTCTCCTTAATTACCTTCATTCTTTCACTCAGCTTTTCCATCGCTGCTATATCCAAATTCGCTGACGGCTCATCCAGCACATAAATCTGCGGATTCATGGCATATACTGATGCAAACGCAAGAAGCTGTTTCTCACCACCTGACATGGAAAATACATCCCGGTCTTCCAGCTTCTCTATATCTAATTCATTTATTGTATTCTTAATTCTTTTTCGTATATATTCCGGTTCCACGCCTCTGTTTTCCAGGCCAAATGCCATCTCAGCATTAGAATTCGTATAAAAAAACTGAGTTCTTGGATTCTGAAAAACAGACCCTACAAGCTCTGCAATCTCATACATAGGCATCTCTGCAACATTTTTCCCGCAAACCGTAATCGTTCCATCTACGCTGACATCCCTTACAAAATGCGGAATCAATCCATTAATCAGTTTTGTCATTGTGGTTTTTCCACATCCACTTTCCCCGCATATCAATACGAACTCCCCATCCTGTATCTCCAGATTTATATCTGACAGAATTCTTTTTCCTTGCATTGTTACATTTACATTTTCAAACTTTATCATTTTTTTATCCCGCAATCACCACTATAAGTATTCCAAATGTTACCAAAATCATTATCAACCCGTCTGAAATTCCCATGTGAAGTGTTATTTCACTAGTCTTTTTTCCTGGGTTCTCGATTCCTCTTGCCACTGCCGCCGCTGCTATTTCATCCGATGTATTGACTGCAGACACGATCAATGGAACTACCGTACACTCCAAGCGGGATGCCCATGAGATATTCTGAAGTTTCATAGCAGCATTTATATGTACGAACTCCTCTTTCAAAGCTGGAAAATATCGAAGTGTCGTAGACATTGCTATGATAAATCCTTGTGGTAGATGCAGTGTATACATGGCAGCGATCATTTTCTGCATGGACGATGTTCGAAGCAGCAACAAACCTGCCAAAACACACGGCAGCATACGCAATGAATAATTAACTAAAACTGGAAACACCATATTCATCCATGCGGGGCACTGCGGAAATACATACATTAGTAAAAGGTGAAAAGAAACAAGTAAAACGATACCTTTACCTGCCGCCTTATATAGTCCATGCACCAGCATAAGCAGGAGAAATATGCCTGAAAGCATACTCCCCTGCTCAGAATTTTTCTGACAGAACATACCAATATTTGCCATTAAAAGCAGCCACAGCCCAGCTCTTGGATCAAGATGATTGATGACTGTTCTCTTATTCATCAGACAATCCCTGCTTTCTTAAAATGCTTACGGAATAAACCTTTAGCAATCAACGCTCCAATCACGCCTCCTATGACTGGAGAGATACAAAGTATAATCAGCATTGGCGTAGAAATCAATCCCGATAAAGACCGGACATATTCTGCAGACATTCCATTTTGCTGAATCTGCGCCAAAAAACTGTCTTTATACACCCATATTGCCAGTGGAGAGCCAAGCATTCCATAACAGAAAAACACAAACGATATCATCATATGTGTAAAACTGTTATCATACTTTGTCACAGACCTGTACAGTTCCGACAATATACATGCAATAGCAAATGTAATCAGTAACAATACTGTAAACTGACCAGTCACGAAATAAAGCAATGCAGTAATTGTTCCCATAATAAATACTGCCCCTGGTTTTCTCACTTTAGCTGTCATAAGCAGGAATGGGATTCCGGTCACAATTCCTGTCACGCCCGGTAACAGCAGCCACAACACTGGCACAAATCCAGTAAACATAGCTGCCAGATTGAGCATAAAATAAATTGCAGAGAAGATTCCTATTGTAATAAGATCCTTTCCTGATAATTTTCTTGATTCTTCCATGTCTTTCGTTCCTCCTTAGCCGATTTTCCAGCCTTCCGACTGACTTCTAATATCTACAAAATCCTTATATTTTCCAGGAACAGCCACAAGTTCTCTATGGGTTCCTCTCTGAATAATCTGCCCATTATCTACCACCAGAATCTGGTCTGCCTGTTCAATCGTCGCCAGTCTGTGTGCAATGGTTACTATGGTTTTTCCTTTTGTAAGTTCCGATATAGCTGCCTGGATCAGATGTTCATTTTCCGGGTCTACACTGGCTGTTGCTTCATCCAGTATAATAATTGGTGCATCTTTTAGAATCGCTCTTGCGATGGAAATGCGCTGTTTTTCTCCACCGGACAGGCTCCCTCCGCCTTCTCCGATGACAGTATCGTATCCTTCCGGTAATGCCATAATAAATTCATGGCAACATGCTTTCTTTGCCGCTTCTACCATTTCCGCTTCTGTTGCATCCGGTTTTGCAAAGCAAATATTATTCCTCACTGTATCATGAAACAGATATACATTCTGAAATACCATGGAAATGTTGGATAACAGACTGTCACAGGTAAATTCTTTCACATTATGTCCTCCCACACGAACACTTCCACTGTCTGCATCATAAAACCGGGCAATCAGATTGCAGATCGTAGATTTTCCGCTTCCGGAAGGACCCACGATTGCTGTAACTGAATACTCCGGAATTTTCAGATTCACATTATGGAGCACCTGTCTTCTTTCCTTCCCTTCCCCGTAAGAAAAATCTACATTCTGAAATTCGATATCATAGTGTGCAATCTCTATCTGCTGTCCATCTGCATCAATGAATGACTCTTTTGTCAATTCATCCAAATGCTCCAGGGCGTCATCAATGACAGCCAGTACATGAGCACAGTCTGCAATCGGCTCCAAAGAACCAAACACATGAAATGACAGCAGAATCACAAACATCATATAAGTAAAATCCAACTGTCCGGAAAATCCCAGATAAAACGCAGCAATTACGATACACACACTTGCTGTTTTTAACGCCAGCAGATGCAGTGCATTATAAGGAATATATCCCCATTCTATTTTCAGATTAATGTCACGGCTGTCCCTGCATGCTTTTTTCATTGACTCCATAGAAGCTCCTGCTTTTCCAAAGGATTTCACTACAGAAAGTCCTCTCGCGTATTCCAGGGTTGCTCCGGTCAGATCCTTGTTTGCCGCAGCAAGGATTGGTGCATTTCTTGTACTGTATTTTGAAATGATGAACAGGAATATCAGGGAAACAGCGGCACCCGTTACTGCAATCAGCCCTACTCTCCAGTTCACACAGGTGAGCCACAAAAGGATGCAGATAAAATTCAGATAACCTCCTACAAAGTTATCAATCATACGGATTCCCATTCCTTCCAGTGTATGAAGGCCTGTCGTGATGGAATTAAGAATCGTACCTGTATTCATGTTCTGAAAATATCCTAAAGATACACGCTTCAGCGCATCTCCCACTGCCAGTCTGTCTCTGGCAATCAATTCATAGCTGATCGACTCCTGAAATCTTGCTCTTAAATAATCAAACAGAAAACGCAAAAAGATGAAAAGCAGCTGAATTACGATACTTTTCCCAATCCAATCCGCTGAAATAGTTTTTCCCTGCCCCTCGCATTCTACAAGCTTTCCGATCGTATATGCCGCCCATATGACCGGCATTGCCGCAAACCAGCCTGAAAAAAAGGAAAAAACAAAACCGATATACAGATTCTTTTTAAAACTGCCACACCAGTCAATGATTCTTTTTACAGTGCCAAACATGAGTCTTCACCTTCTTTCTGACTTCCCACTGCCCAGTGTCTTGCTCCCACATGAGCCTGCCACATTCGCTGATAAAGCTGACAATTCTGAAGCAGCTCTTCCTGGGTTCCCGCCCCTTCTATACAGCCATTTTTCAAAACAACGATTTTGTCTGCATCTGTGATTGTGGAAAGTCTGTGTGCAATGACCAGCAATGTCTTGCCTTTTGTCAGTTTTTCTATACTCTTCTGGATCTTGTTCTCATTTTCCGGATCCGTAAATGCAGTTGCTTCGTCAAGAATGATGATTGGTGCATTTTTTAATATCATTCGGGCAATGGCAATCCTCTGCTTTTCTCCACCGGATAACCGTTTTCCTGCTTCCCCTGCCGGGGTATCATAGCCCTGCGGCAGCTTCTCTATAAACTCCTGGCAGCATGCCTTTTTTGCCGCTTCCCGCACCTCTTCATCCGATGCAGTCGGATTGCCGAGACGTATATTTTCCAGAATGGAACACCGGAACAGGAAATTATCCTGTGTCACAAAACTAACCATTTCTGAAAGCTGTGACAATGGAATTTCCTTAATATTCACACCACCTATGGTAATACTTCCTGATGTCACATCCCAGAATCTTGAGATCAACCTTGCTACCGTGGATTTACCTCCCCCGCTCGGTCCGACCAATGCGGTAAAACTTCCTGCTGGCATTGTCAGGTCAATTCCATGCATCACCTCGTCCTTTTCCTCACCGGTATAAGAGAAATGCACATTTTCCAGTTTCACATCATAGCTGTTGATATTTGCATATACAGAAGGCTCCGGCAATTCTTTCATCGTAAGAAAATCCTGTATTCTTTCGATGTTATATTGCATTTCACGAAGATTTTCAGAGAATACCTCTATTTTTGCAAAAGATGTCACCATGGACATGGACAGCATGACTGCCAGCACAAGCTGTGATATGGTCAACTGACCATGCATCGTCAGATACAGTCCCACAGGCAAAGTTCCAAGCAGTGTCGATGGAAACAGGGCGAATGTCATTTTCATGGTAATCCAGGTGGAAGACAGCCATTTCACAACGAATTTCTTATAATCCAGAATTGCTTTTGCATATTTCTCATAAGAGGTTCCTGCCCTGCCAAATGCCTTAATAACCTCTATGCCCTCTATGTATTCCACAATAGTACTGTTCATATGTGCATTGGATTCGTCGTACTGAGTGAAACTTTTTCCGCTGATAATCATGGTAAGTGTCATAAATACCAAAGACAATGGAACGGTTACAAGAGAAGCCAGTGCAATTCTCCAGTCCAGCGTAAGCAAAGCGATAAAGCTGATTACCGGAAGCAGGATATGTCCGCTTCCTTCCGGAATCATATGAGCAATGGGTGGTTCCATATTTTCGATTTTTTCTACCATAATGCTCTTGATTTCACCAATACTGTGCCCTTCCACATCTCCTAATGGTGCTTTCAGAAAACGGTCTGTCAGGCGGAGCCTTAAACCCTCCAATATGTGATAAGCTGCTATATGGGAAATCCATGTGGATGCGGAAAAGCTTACGATTTTTATAGTGTAAAAGAGTAAGGCATATAGACACCACTTTAAAATTTCCTGCATAGGAGCCTGGTTCAGATTTCTTATATACAAATCAATGCCACGGTAAATGCAATAATATGGCATGAGTCCACTGATAATACTGATAACAGATAAAACAACGGATATTCCAAGCCTTTGCCCGCTTCCTTCGGTATAGCCAAGCAATACTTTCAGCCAGCTGTCTTTTTTTTCTGATGTTTTCCTATTTCCCATCTAATATTTCCCCTTTCCGAAATCTGTACTCTACAGGTGATAACCCCATCACACTTCGAAATGCAGATGAAAATTTTCCCGGATTTTCATATCCTAAACAGGAGGCGATCTCCTGTATTTCTTTCGCCTTATCCTGTAACAACATATTTGCAGCCAGATTCATGCGGTATCTCTTCTGATAAGAATAAATAGAATCTCCATAAACATCTTTGAAGCATTTTTTCATAGTTGTCAGTGGAATCTCATACATAGAGGAAAGTTCTTCGATGGTAAACCGTGTCTGAGGATTCCCTGTGATCTGCGCATGAATCCCTTTGATTTTTTCCATCTGAGTTTTGTAATAATATGGTCTGACTTCTTTCCTGTCTTCTACGGTCATCGTGTTTAAGTACAACAATAATTCCACGACTTTTATCTGATAATATTCTTTTGCTTTTGCAAGTTCCGGATGTGCCATGTTTTTCTGGTAAAATCCGGAAAGAATTGACCCCAGTTCCTTATCTCCACGAATTACATAAGGTTTCTCTTCTGAACAATAACGGCTTCGAAGCTCCTCAATAGATACGGAAAATCCATGAAACATTTCATCAAGTGCCTTCTGAACTTCCGCAACTTCCATGAAAATACTGACTCCATGATAATGCTTCAACGGATAATAAGTCGTCCCCTTATGATTTTCTCTGTTATCCAAACGGAGTTCATTTTCCTGCATAATACTGAACACACCTGGCTTTACCTCCATCTCAATTCTTCCCTCCCGGCAGTGGTCAATACAGAATATTTTTCTGTCATTCTTCAATTCAAATTCAGATGCGCACTGTTCCATGTGCATGTCTGAAAAACAAATCATCACACCTGGCATTACTCGGTAAACCGTCATAACGCCCTCTCCTGTCGCATCATTTAATATAAGAACAGAGCAATTCTCATTCTGAATCACAGGCTTCACATTACTTCCAAGTCTTGCAATTTCATTTATATTCAAATTTCTTCTCCTTTCACATAGTGGTATTTCTTTGCGTTAGTTTTATCTAACCTTTTCTATTATCTTAACATGAGAATCGAGCATTATCCAGACCTGAACGGACAGCAATAATCCATTTAGACAAAAATAAAGTTCCAGACTTATTATCTGAAACTTTATTATAAATCCAGCATCATTGCATTACTTCACACAACGGAAATATACCATAGAACCGTCAACATAGATATCCGTTTCTTTATATAGTTTTTGAAGGATATCTCTCAGCTCTTTCTCCGTCTGAAATGGTGGAGAAAACCACCCTTTCTTTGCAAGAATATTTTTTACCAGCCAGTCTGTCCGTTTCGATTTTCCCCTGATATAAAAGCAGGCAATAAAATTGCCGCCTGGTTTCAAAACACGCCATATTTCATGAAATGCTTTTTGCTTGTCAGGAAATGCATGAAAACCATTCATACTGACAACAGTATCAACAGATTCATTCTCCATTTGCAGATTTCCCACATCACCCTGAATACATTTGATATGTGCATGACTACCAAGTCTTTTTCTGGCTTGTTCAAGCATATCCATGCTGTAATCAATACAAGTAATATGTGCATTTTTCAGAGAACTCCATTTGTTTTCCGTAAATACAGCAGTTCCAACCGGAACATCAAGAAGATTTCCTGAAAAGTCATCAGGAACATATGATAAAACTTTTCGTGCTATATCATTATCATCAGTGCCACTCCAAAATAACTTAATATACAGTTTGCTGAAAATATTTCTTTGCGTAAGAACATCGTCATATATATTTTTTGATGTTTCATAAGCATTTTGTATTTTGTCTGCCATATTACCCTCCAAATTTAATTTTAATTCTAAAAGCTTAAAACTATCGTTCTCTAATCTTCCTGACATTATGATTCATGAGGTGTCTTCCAATATGTCTATAAGCAAATGCTTTAAAGGCTGAAATTTCTTGATGATGTTCCTTCAAAAGTTCATCTGGACAATCATAAACACCAAAATCCTGATTGATTCCCTCGCTTTGAATATAAGTATTGTTCCTATCAAACTCAATACTGAGATTTCTGAAATCCTTGACTGCTACTCCATAACCGCAAAATGCACCTGTACATTCCGAATTTTGTTCCTGTAACTTCTTTATGTAGGTTTTATCCAAAATGAAAGCTTCCAGTTCGTACCACTGATTTTCGAAATTAATTTCTACCCAGCTATGGAAAATACTTTTTGGAGCATTACGGTAAACAAGCCCGGTCATAGCCCCTTTCTGCAATCTTTTATCAATCGTAAAACCATGTACTCTGCATGGAATATTGCAGGCACGTAAAAGTGCCATAAATAAAGTTCCTTTTGTATTACATTGTCCATAACCATCTGCAAGTACTTTTGAAGCTGAAATTCCGTCATCAATATTATATCCAAATAAAACATCATCTCTTACATAGTTGTAGATTGCCTTAATCCTTTCAAATTCACCCATTTCCTTCCATTTCATATTTTGAATAAGTTTTTGAATTGCCGGATTAGAAAAATCAACCATTCGTGTTTCCCTAAGATACTTATCTTTCATTTCCTATCGCCTTTCCCATAGGTTTTCTCACAACACAATGCATTCGCATACCTTTACGAATTTCAAATTTTTCTACTTTTAATCCTGCTTTTTTGCAACATTTTATGACCACATCTCTTGTTGGCACTTGGACATCTCCATGTCCGCATATATTTGCCAACGGCATTTCCAATGTATTCATTAGCCATACCAATACTTTATTGTCACTGGTCACATCTCTCAGTATCAATCTTCCATTTGGGCGAAGACATCTCTTCACACTGTCAAAAAATGCCTGTGGATTCGGATAATGATGGAAACTCATAGAACAAATAATTGCATCAAATGAATCATTTTCAAAAGGAAAGTTCTCACAGTCTCCTACAACAAATGTTGCATTTGAAATATTTTTCTTTTTTGCCTGTTCAATCATGGCCGGAGTCAAATCCAGTCCTGTATAATGTCGGTCTGGATATTTTTCTGCTAATAAAGAAATCATCGGAGCAGGCCCACAGCCTGCATCTAATAAATCTCTAAAAGGCTCCTTCTCTAATTCTTCCAGAATATCCGGATAATCTTTCTTGCACATTTCGTAAATACCAGCATGGCTACTTTCATATCTTCCTGCTGCTTTTGTAAATTCTTTAATTGACAATTTTTTATATTCTTCATTTTTCATGCTTTTTCTCCAATCACAGTACCTTTTTCGTCTTGCATCCGCATTTCTTCATTCTTTTAATATAAGCATAAAACTGCTTATGTAATTCCCTCATTTCATCTGGTGCCTTCATAGCATGTTGATACATAAATTTATCTCCAAAACTACTTCCAAATGTAACTGCCAGCATAATCGTCAGAAATGACAATGGCAAAAAGCAAAAAATATTCATTTTCCATGGTGACAGTTTACCCTTTTGTTTTCGCAAAAAATTAAAATTTCTTTTCAGCCTTTCTGCTGTTTTCCTCATGATTTTCCATTCTTTTTCTACTTTCTCCGGATCGTCTGATTCATAATACGCATCCGCAATCGGTACCACCATAGCAAGATGACAAAGCTGCCATAGATGCATATCCGTTACTTTCTTGTATGGTATATGAGCATGCCTTAATATCTCTGAAAACTGCTTAGTTCTTTCGGATTTATTTCCTGATATTTCTGCAAATGTTGTCGGCTGAATCAACCTTGGAGTAAGTACTGCATCAAGGATTCCATCATCATTTATACTTCCGCCTGCTCCTGGAAAAGCTGGTAATATTCTTCCTTTTCCAACAATGTCTTCCCATTTATTGTAACTGTCCAGTGAATTTATCATTGTAACAATCGTATTACTTTTATTATTTTTCAATTCAGTAAGTGCTTTATACAGTTGGTTTTCCCGGACAGTAAGCAAAACAAAATCATAAATATCATCGTTTGGTAGTTCTCCAAGAATCCTAATTTCTGCCTTTATTACTTCCTGATTTTTCTTATATTGCAATCCATTATTTCTTAAAGCCTCAAGTCTTTTACCTCTGGCATAAATATTTGTATCATAACCGGCTTCTGCAAATAAAGCCGCATACAAGGATCCAATCACACCAGCACCATAAATCAATATTCTCATAAGAATCATTCCTCTCCTCTTATCCCAGTGCCACATCCAAGATCATCATCAAACTAAATCCAAGTGCAAAGAAAAGCGTACCGATATTCGAGTGCTGTCCCTGAGACATTTCCGGAATTAGTTCTTCAACCACGACATATAGCATAGCTCCTGCTGCAAAGCTGAGTAAATATGGTAATGCCGGGATTACCTGCTGTGCGACAAGAATCGTCATTACTGCTCCAACCGGTTCAACGACTCCTGAAAGTACACCTCCCAGAAATGCCTTTCTTTTACTTTCACCATCTGCCCTAAGCGGCATGGATATAATTGCTCCTTCCGGGAAATTCTGGATAGCAATTCCAAGTGATAAAGCAAGTGCACTTGTTGCTGTAATCTGTGCATTTTCAGCAAGAAATCCTGCATACATAACACCAACTGCCATACCTTCAGGGATATTATGTAACGTAACTGCCAACACCATCATCGTAGTACGGCCAAGTTTGCTTTTCGGTCCCTCTGCCTGATCACTTCCAACATGAAGATGTGGAATCAAATGATCAAGTGCAAGTAAAAACAATATACCAATCCAGAACCCAACAACTGCCGGAACAAACGATAAAGTTCCCATATTCTCAGATTGTTTAATTGCCGGAATCAGAAGACTCCAGATTGAAGCAGCAACCATTATACCTGCTGCAAACCCTGCAAGTGCACGTTGTAGTAACTTGCTAAGTGTTTTTCTCATAAAAAACACGCATGCTGCACCTAGCGTTGTTCCAACAAATGGAATCAGTATACCTTCAAAAACATTCATTAGCATTATGTATTCCTCGGTATAGTCAAAAGTACTTTCACATCGTTCTGTTGTTAGTTTTAGCTAACTACTATGTATAAAAGAAACCGTGCGAAAAGCAAACTGTAATTTCACACGGTTTTCCTTATGTTTAAGTATATCACTTACGAAATCATATAACAATATAATTCTTTTAACAATTTACAAAAAGCCGAAGGTCACAATAATCTTCATGACCTCCGACTTGTTATACTTATTCTACACTGTCCTTACACCCAAATCAGCTCCTCTCTCCGGCTTATCTTTTCCCTGCTTTTCCTGGATAATTCTCTTATTGATTTCTAAGCGTTCATGGATTGACGGTTTCTTTTCTTGGCATTGCCTTTTTCTGTGCTACTGGCTTTCTTTCAGCTTTCCCTGCGTCCTTAACTGCTATATTTGCTTCAACGCCAGCTCTTGGCACAGCTTCTCTGCTCTCATTTTTCTCTGCTACCTGCTGTTCTCGTCTCTCCTGCACACCTTTTTCTTCCAGACTGCAAAAGCTCTGCAGATACGGCAGTACATGATTCTGCATATCCGTCAGATCTTCCATATACTTCTGATATTCTTCATTGCCTTTTCCCTGCTGATAGCTGATCCAGCTTTCATCCGTCAACTTCATTTCATTCTGCATCTTTAATTGACTGATGATGCCGCCATTTCCGCTACCAATACAATCAATGATGACCGCATCATATTGATCTTTGATACCATATAATATCTGTTTCAATACATATTCCCTGCTCATTGCATTTACCAACTGTACTTCTGTACCTGCCAGTCCAATGTTAGAACAGATAATGTCTATTCCCTCTGCCTGATGTCTGATATGACAGTCGGAAGGAATATCTTCATCTTTCATTACTGCATCCATAAGAGCTGTAAGTGTTTCATTACTGTCATCACAATCACGATATCCAAATCCTGCGGATACATCAGACTGTGGATCTGCATCTACAATTAACACTTTCATATTCTTTTGTGCCAATCCTACTGCTAAATTAGCTGTACATGCGGACTTTCCCGTTCCCTCTTTTTGGTTTACAATAGAAATAATTTTAGCCATTTTTTCATCACCTTTCAATCAATAAAAATGACCGAATCAGCTAAACAGATTTTCATCCATTACGAGCTAATTCGGTCCTGTTTTACTCTATTAAATTGTAATATCACCACTTTCGTGATGCAGTAAAAGCATTTCCGATAAAAGCGGAAATTTTCTTTCATCTGAATAAGGTTTTTATAAAAGATAGGCCTTTCCTTCATAAATTTGTTGATTCGTTGCAAGTTTTTTTCAGGACCAAATCGACTCAACCCCTTGTATTTACTGGGTTTCCGTTGATTTAGTCTTATTTTATCATCATCATCCCCTGGCTGTAATCCACAAAATAGAGCCAGAAAAAATTCCAGACGGTGTGGGCAGGGCGCCTGATACACCGCTTCTAAAAAAAGCCTGGTCTGTTCCCTGGTATAGAGAGATATCATGGGCTCTGGCCTTTTTTTGCGGACTGGAGGCAAAACCAGCTCCTGCTTCAAATGTCCCTGCTTCCAGGCGGACTCTGTAACCGAACACAATAATTCATAAACAGCGTGTTCGGTACCTTTACAATATTTCTGACAGGACCGGATCAGATCTTCCATATATCCGGTATCAACAGTTTGAATAAGTGGGTCCGTTTCCATATTTGGCAGGATGACATTTTCAATGATCCAGCGATATCTTACTGCGGTGTTTTCACAGGTGCATGCTGGAAGGTATATTTTGTGAAACCAGTAATCGAGATATTCGCTAAGCAAAAAAGGACAATGACTGGAATCTTTCAGGGCCGCCAGCTCTTTTTGAAAAAGACGGGTTGTTTCTTTGTAATCCTTCTTTGCTCCGGAACGGGTAAAAAATCCAGTATGTATACATAAAACAGCCACCTGGTTCTCATGGTTTATGCGTTTCGTCTGACTGCACCATAAATGGTCGTGTGACAGAAAGACATTTTTTTTATCTTGATTCATAATAAGATCCTCCTTGAAAATCTGGGTAAAAGGAATGCATTTACAGGGCTGCCAGGATCCGGTCTATTTCAACACCGCCGGTAAGTTTTTGGATGGATTCCGGACTGCAATTGTTTTCCAGCATGGTCCAGACGAACATGTCGCGGAGATCGTACATGGAAATAAGGGGAAGACCACAGTCTTTTGTAATATGCTTCAGTCTCGTATTCAGGGTCACCAGTGTTTTTATGGAGCCGCGGCTGCTGACACAGAATGCCTGCGGGTCTTTCTTATCCGGATGCTCCAGGAAATAATGGTTGTTTTCCATCTGGCGGAGTGAAAGCTCGTCCTTTACGAAAAGCGGTACCTTCAGGGAACGGAAACGTTCTTCTTCCAGATCCTTGTAACTGTATCTGGAAGAAGCGTTTTCAGTGGGAAGAACGCCGTCTTTTGTATACTGCTTATGGATATCCAGTTCCCCGGTATCCGGGTGGAAATTTTCATAGGTCAGCCCCAGGATCTCGCCCGGACGTAAGCCGCAGAACAATGCAAGATCATACTCAAGACGGTGGGAATAAGGATCATTCTTCACTGCCTGCAGGAAAACTTTCGTCTGCTCTTTTGTATAGATACATACGTTTGAACGGGGTTCCTTGCGGGGAATAAGTGCAGAAGCAAGGTTATATGGGAGGAACCCGTTCATCCATATGGAGGTGGCGATCCTGTACAGCAGTTTATAAACCGCATATTCTGCACTTGCACAATATTCTTTGCAGGCATCTATCACGGCATCAAGATAGTCTGCATCGATGTGGCCAAGCGGTGGGTCTGTTTCAATCCTGGGCAGGATAAGGTGGTAGATGATCCAGTGATACTTCACTTTTGTAGTGCTGCTGATATCTGACGGAAGTTTCTCAAACCAGTCTTCCAGGTATTCCGTGAAAGTACAAAAGCAGCTGCTGCACATCTTCCTGTTTTTCCAGTCTTTCTGAAAAACAGTTTCTGTTTCTTCTAATGTTTTTTCGGCTTCTGTCTGGGTGGTAAATCCGGTGTGGGTATGATACTCGACCGTCCCTGATACAGCATTCAGCGTTCTGGTACGGCAACACCAGAGCTCTTTAGGTGAATAAAAAATGGATAGTTCTTTGAGTTTGTTCATAACGTTATCCTCCTGAAAATTTTGGGGTGGGAAATGAAAGGGCTCTTTCCCATCCCGCTTTTGTTGTTCGAAAGCTTCGATAGCTTTTTAAGAATATATTGTCAGAAGAACGGAAATTTTCTGCTGTTTTTTGAAAAATTTTAAAAAAAATCAATGTTTTGTTTTTATCTGCTATGGGTACCGGTTTTTAGCAGCTTTGTTTTTTATAAATATGTATGATTGGGGTCGGAATAACGTTTTTTATAAGAACATTTTTTTAGAAAAATTGATACAAAAATTCCCCGGCTTATCTGTGAGTTGTAATGAGCCGGGGATACAGAAATGAAGAAGAAATGTTAAAGAAGAAATTTAATCATAGAAATAATTCCGATAAGCAAGAGCATCAGGAAGCTGGTAGGGCCTCTGTTCCACACTGCCCTGTTTTTTCGGTAAAAGATGATGGGTCAACACATAATCTTCGATTATTTTTGAGATATCATAGGTTTCCTGTTCCTGGAAGGCTACATAAACCCTGCTTGTGAATTCTGGACTGGAATGCCCCAGGCATTTGGAGATCGTTTTCGTGTTGACCTGGTACTGGGCGAGGATCGTGGCGTAGGTATTCCGGAATTTTCTCCAGGGCAGCCGGGAGATTCCGCTCTGTTCCATCAGGCGGTTATATGGTTTGATATAAAAACTGCGGTTATGGCACTGCCCGTTTTCATGGCAGCAGATGTAGCCCAGATCCAGGAACCCTGGATCAGAAGCTTTGCGTTTTTCGTAGCGCTGCCGTTCCAGGAGGATCTCATCCAGGACAAAATCAGCCAGTACTACTGCTCTTTTGCTGTTTTTGGTTTTCAGTGGGAGTTCACTGCACAGTACCGGCCTGTTTTCCTGCTGTTTTTCCATGTACAGGTCCTTTCCAAGCTGTCGTTCCACAAAAAGTTTCTTGCCAAGGAAATCAATATCGCTGTACCGGAGTCCGGTGATCTCGGAGAACCGCAGGCCGGCAGTGACGGCAAGGAGCATGGGCAGATAGATCATGGGTTCCTGCTGCTTACACAGATATAAAAGATGGGCAGCCTGTTCCACGGTATAAACCTGCTGCCGGGTATCCGCTTTTTTCTTTAGGCATGGCTGTTTTACTTCGGAAGAGATTCCGGTATAGATATCCCTGGAAAGACAGTTGTGTTTCAGGGCGTAACAAAGGGAACCTGTGACCACACCGATTGCAGTTCTCTGTACTTTCTGATACGGGATAGCAGATAATGCATTTACCAGGTCTTTTCTCTGCAGCGTATCCAGCATTTTATGACCAATCGCAGGGAGCAGGTAGTTTTCTATGATATTCCGGTAAGCGTTGTAGGTATTATAAGTGATCCTTTTTTGCCCGATCATATGATGGTAAAACCAGAAATCATAAAACTCTTTCACGGTATAAGAAAAGGGGATGAAACTGCCTTTTGCGATTTCCATGAGAGTCTCATCCCTTTTCTGGCGGGCCAGCTGCTTGTTGGAAGAGGCGGCCCGCTGTACCATCTTCACATCGCCGGATTCAAAAACAAGTAAAAGACGAAAACAGTATTTTCGTCTGGCTTTTACATATATAACGTCACCAAGGGATTTCCCAGAGATGAGCCTGCCATAAAGGAAGGTTTCCTTTACCTGCATCTGGGGATAGATCTCATTCTTTTTCACAGGCTATTTCCCCCTCTTTTTTTCAGCACCAAGGACCGGATCCAGGGAACCTGCAACGACAGCACCAACTTCAGGATCCGTACATGGAATCCTGTTACAGAATGCCAGTGTTGTAGTCTGTTTTGTGTGGCCAAGGATACCAGAGACTGTTTCAAGGGAAAAATCCTGTTCGAGAAGAAAACGGGCGAACATATATCTCAGATCACGCATGTTCAGTTTTGAAAGGCCGGTTTCTGTGGTGATCGTTTTTAAAGCGGCTCCTAATGTAACAGCAGATTTTATCTTTGCAGTGGGACCGAGGCAAAGATAAGATTTATATTCTGTAGCAGAAGGATATCTTGCCAGAAGTTTCCGGTTTTCTTTTCGCCGGGTAGAAAGTTCTGGAAATAGAAAAGAAGGGATTTTTAATGTTCGGTTCTGTTTGGTCCCTTCCAGTTTTTTTAACTGGCAGTTCTTCCCGGAATCGTTCGAGGTACAGATCCTCTGGATTGTGATGGTCTGCTCATGACGGTTGAAATCCGAATACTTCAGTCCAAGGATTTCCCCAGGTGTCAGGCCGCAAAAAAGAGCCAGTTGAATCTCCAGGTAATGGTTGGAATTGGAAGCGGCAGTCAGGAATGTGCGAAGCTGTTCCGGGGAATAGAAAACCGGATTTCCGGGAGGCTCCGGATAGTGTCGGATCTGCTGGAAGTCCATATCCGGAAGATAATTGTTTACGCGGGCGTTTTTCAAAGCGTTGTGCAGCAGCTTATATGCATAATAGCCTCCGTTGCAGCAGTAAGCCTGGCAGGATTCCAGAACCCTATTGAGATAATCAGGAGTGACACATCCCAAAAGAATATCTTTATGCAGATGGGGCTGGATGATCAGTTTTATGATCCATTGCTTTTGAACCAGTGTACGGCTGCCATTAGAACCCTGAGCACATACATCATTCAGCCAGTAATCCAGATATTCCGAAAAGGTAAAAGGCATATCCCGGTCCTTTTTCAGTTTGGACAACTGATCCTGGTAAGAAACCAGGGAACGCTGGAAGCTCTCTTCTGCTTCTTCCCGGGATGAAAACCCGGTACGACGGCCGTATTCAATGGTGCAGATAAGAGGATTTACCAATTTGGTCAGATGAGCCCAGGTACCGTTGTCTTCCTGAAAGACGGGGGTTTTTGCTTGTTCTTTCATTGATTTGTTTTCTCCTTTGTGTGTTTGATATGCTTACAGATATTTCTCTATTACGAAACATTATATGAAGTTTCTCGGCTATTATCAATACAAAAGTTTCTTAATAACGAATTATTGATGAAAGTAGGGAATATCATGCAGAAACTCAGACCGGATATGAACATTGGCGGGAACATACAGAAAATACGGTATAGCCGAAAGCTTACACAGGATCAAGTGATTGCCAAAATGAATCTCATGGGGATCCAGATCTCCAAAAGTACCTATGCGAAGCTGGAAACAAATCGGATGAATATTAAAGTAAGCGAACTGATGGCCATGAAGGAAATCTTTGAATGTGAGTTTAATGATTTCTTTGAAGAGCTGAATGAGTAATAATATAGATAAAATATTATTCGGGGAACTCTCTTATTATCTAGGTATATGGCAAAACATAATTATATAAGAGGGTTCTCTGTCTTTTTATATAAGATAATGTCGTATGTGACAAAATGTTTACAAGAAGGTCAGAATTTTTAAATTCCTGATTTCTCTTAGCTTATGCGCCTATATCATATTGAAATTTCGCATATATAGAATGCCGCATTTTTTCATATAATTGCTTAAAATTTTCTTCTGCATAGTCAGAAGAGATAGTATTTGAAGTGATTAAGGCACTTTCGAGCCGACTGCTGTAATTAAGGGCAAACTCAGGGTATTTCAGAAATGTATCCAGGGCAGCAGATTCCAGTTCCTCTCCTGCTTTCAAACGTTCCAACTGAATACTATCAAAAAGTTCTTGTGTCATAGGTACGATCCCGTATATTGCAGCCCATTGAGTCTGAGTGAAATGTTTCAATTCTGCCGGCAATGTCAGTAATTTTTGTTTTTGCTCCAAGGTCAATTCGTTGAATAAACTTTTTTCCATAATCAAAATTTCCTCCCATTGGAATAAGTATGTGCAAGTAATTACAGTAGAGATTCTACAACTTATAATTCAATTATATATTAGTTATCCTATACTTACAATCTCTGAATAATATTGTAGTTGAGGGTAATGGTATATGGAAGATCGTAATTATGAAACTATCCGGATTAAATTGGATGAAATGATAGAAAAGCAAAACATCAGTAAGAACAAATTGGCTCACCGCGCCGAAATGCAAAGGACCCAACTCAACCAGTTTTGTAAAGGAACGGTAACACGGCTGGATACCGCTGTTTTAGCCAGGTTGTGCTGTGCATTGAATTGTAAGATCGAGGATCTGTTGGAGTACGTTCCACCAGAAAATAAGGAAAAATAAATATATCTCATAAGCTAAAAAGTGCAGAGAAGTATATTATACAGTTATACGTCTCTGTACTTTTTTGCTTATGATGGTCATATCCTTAATGAAATCATTGTAGGTAACCATCCGCTATGTTTTCACTCATGTGTGAGATATACCCCAACAACCTATATTCCCTTTCATTTTTCCAGTCACAGATCATGCCATCAGCAAAATTAAAATCTATACCTCTTCCTTTTGCAATATTCATACTTCTTGTAAATGTATTGTATAATCCTACTGTAGCCCATGAAAAAGCTGTATCCATGAAAAACACAGCTATCTCATAAGTGATATTGAATCCACAGCCAATCGTGCTACAATAAAATTATACATTTCAATATAAGAAGGAGGTCATTCTATGGCACTGCAAGAAGATTTCAATCAAATAATAGATTACGCACATTTTTGGAACTGGGCTCCTGATTGGGGAGAAGTGCAAAGAATATACGAGAAATTCCCTGATTCCTTCTCCGTACTTACGCCCTTTGCGTATTCCTATTTGGAAGAACTGATTAGAACTACAACCTCCGACTATGGACTTCCTTTATTCGATCGTAATGGGCAACCAGTTAAGGTCAATGTTGGCATGAAGTTGATTTCTTTGGCAATAGCAGAAAATCAAAATAATCAGGAATATGTCAAGGTTCTGGAAGAAACAAAGAAATATTTCAAATATGTAAAAGTAAACAACGATGAAAACGGGCGAAACAGAGTTATGCATGGATTCGTTCATCCCCGTTTTTGGAGCAAGGAGAACTTCGAACAACTCATTCATCATATTGCTGTTCTTTCACCTTACTCAAAGTTTTAATCTATAACTTCGCTTTGAAATACGTTTGGAATACTCGCTTGTGATTCTGAGGAACCATCTTGAAAGGATCTGCGTTTAGCAATTCCGATTGAGATTTCACCTGTTTTAAGAGATTTAATAACTGTTATATTTTGTTATTAAATTCTCCGCAAACCCTTGAAAACACTGAATTTATCACTGGTGAGCTTTCCCTTATTGTTTCCCTTGTGTTATATTGTCCCACCAGTGTTTTCGAACTCTGATAAGGGCAAATACAAGGGCAAGAAAATCCTATAAAACAGTATAACACAAAATAAAAGTGACATGGTGAACTGATTGAAATGCTTCTGATTTTTGCAACAAATGATTGATTTAACGATAAGGAGATTTGATACGATGAGAACAATATTTGCAGAATACAATCCCAAGCGCAACAGTATTGATGTTTATACCTCTGTTGGCTATATGCTCCGCATTGACTGTTGGGAAGCTGAAAAGGACTTAAAAACCACATCAGGATCAGACTGTGCATTAAACGCACTCGCCATTGATGATCCTCTTGAATATGCAAGATTATATCTTGATGGAAATTTGCAGATGTGGGTAGATGCGGAAGACTCATTAGATATTTTTTAATTTTTAAACAAATACAACAGTTTAAATAACTATTAGCTACAATATTTCCGGAAAATTCATCATAGGTTTGTATAAACGCAAAGAAACGGCGGCTCTGAAAATCAAAGTCGCCGTTCTAAATTGTCTGGTTTTTCTTTTGCCGTCATGCGGCAGATAATCAATTCATTCTATTTTGAACTTCTTTTATGCTACCTGATGTCTGCAATAGGAATGAATCGCCAAGAATGTAAACACAAATAATTCAATTCCTGCCGAAATCAAAATAACATGCGGTGTCCAGAAACTCATTCCACCGATATTCAGATAATTGAAATTTGCAAGCTGAGAAAGGAAATTGTTCTGCATACCAATTCCGGCAGATGGAAGTATGGTAGAGAGCCATGTTGCTCCCATCGCCACATAAGCAAAAAGCGGCATGAGAAGAACTACGATAGAGATCAGCAAAACTGTCAATGTGTCTTTACATTTTGCAGACAGGAACAACATACAGCTAACCGTTGCTAATACAGAAAGTAAGCCCGCTGCTGCGAGAATTATCTGCAACTGCCCCAGATTGATGTTTGGCAGGTTACAGTCAGGTAACGCTGGAAAAAACTAATTCCTGAATTTGATTCTTTTTTCATGATATCTGCTCTCCTTAAATTATTTACAACAATCCCCGTCACCGCATCCAAGGCAAGTAAGGGATTCTATAAAGTGTTTGTAATTCATCAATGTCTCACAATTCAAAGAATAGTGATGCCATTTTCCTTCCTTACGATCATTCACAAGGCCGCATCCTACCAGTATCTTCATATGATGGGATAAAGTTGGCTGGGTAATTTCAAATCTTTCCAAAAGTTTACACCCGCACTTTTCTCCATCCGACAGCATCTGTACAATTTCCAGCCGGTTCGCATCGCCCAAAGCCTTGCATATCAAAGCCACATCCATTGCATTCATATTGACACATCACATTGATCATTGTCTATGTTCAATATAATATATACATAGATATTTGTCAATGTATGCATTTTAAAAAAGAGAATCAAGTTTTTGATTCTCTTCATACATTCATTATAGCTTTTATCATCCATTTTATTTGCCCCAAACAGCCGCTGCATTCGACCTTACAAGCAGTTCTTCCACAGGCAGACCAATCGGACAAATATCATGACAAGATAACGACTTCCCGCATCCTTCAAAAAATCTCTTCTTATATTCAGCAGAAATCTCATTCAAATGAGTGCTTTCCTGTTCTTCATTCAGAATCCGAAATGCGTTGACTGCAGCAACAGTGCCTGCGAAAGTCCCATTTGCAGAGAAGTTAGGACACACTTCAAGGCAACAGCCACACATCAGACAGCGTGCCGACTGGTATCTCGGTTCATGTGTCCACGAACTCATATAAGCTTCACTTTCAAGCCAAAGGTTCAGTTTTTTCAAATTTTCAAACAGATTTGACCGGTCAACGATCAAATCTCTTACAAGCGGAAATTTGCTTAAAGGTTCCAAGATGATTGTAGAACCTTTTAACGTATGTAGAAATGTAGAAAATGTAGAGCATGCCAACCTCGGACGTTCGTTAATCAGCATGGCGCAAGCCCCACATTTTCGCACCATACAGCTACATTCCCAGCTGATGGGAGTAACTATATTCCCTGAATTATCTTTCAAAGGGGTTCTACTGTTCAATTCCTTTAGAACAGTGGCAACAGAGCTGTTTTTGCTTCCGTCATACTCAAATTCCTGCCAATAACTGTCTGATTTCTGACTCTCCTGCCGCCTGATTCTTATTTTATATACCAAGTGAATCACCGCCTTTCTGGAACAGGTACAAAGGAAATCTGTATCTGCTTTCCATCAAATCTGGCTACCGTTGTTTTAAGGTAATCATCGTCATTGCTCTTCGGATAATCCTCCCGCCAGTGTGCACCACGGCTTTCTTTTCTTGCAAGAGCACTCTTTAGAACTGCCATGCCAAGCAATGGAAGATTTCCTGTCAGCGCTTGTACCGTTTGAATCCCATTTAACAACGTATTCTCATTTCTGACAACGCCCATAGTCTCCTGCATCACTTTGTTTAATTGCTTTATTTCTGAAATTTGAGACGCTGGTGGAAAATCTATCTGTGTCGCACAAGATAGATCTACTACATCTGCCTGTTCGCATGCTGATTTTGCCGCAACACGTCCTCCGTATAACGCTCCTAACAGAGAATTTCCACCAAGACGGTTGGCACCATGATATTGGGCACAGCATTCTCCGGCAGCGCAAAGATTCTGAATCGGTGTTCTGTGCTGCTCATCCACCAGAATGCCTCCCATAAAATAGTGAATTCCCGGTAAAACAGACACCGGTTCCTTTCGTATATCTTTATGCAGATAGGTCATACAATCGTCTGCCAGACCAGATAGCTTATTTGAAATAATCTCCTCCGATATTTCCGTCATGTCAAGAAATACCTCTGATTCATGGCTGACCTTCCATATCTCTCTGGCGGTAATATCTCGTGGCATCAGATTTCCAAGCTCCGGGTATTTTTCCTCCATGAAATACCATTGTTTTCCATCTTTCATGGCAAACAACCTGCCACCTTCCCCTCTGGCCGCCTCGCTGATGAGCATGCGTTTTCCACCACATTTCACAGTTGTCGGATGATACTGGATCATCTCGCCATTTGCCAGAGGAACACCAAGCCGGAACAATTCTGCGGTGACTTCTCCTGTATTGCTCAGCGAACCCGTTGTATTTCCAAACAATCCGTGCATACCACCGGTGGCAACAATAACCGCATCCCCCGGTAATTCCACAGTCTCCTGACTGTATTCGTCCCTGATTACGCAGCCACAACAAATATTGCCACACAGACGAAGTGTTAGGAAAGAATGATGGCTGAACCGTTCTACCATACCAGATGCTTCTTTCCTGCGAACAGCGTCTATCATAGCTGTCATGATCTGCTTCCCGGTATCGCTCTGTGCAAAAGCAGTCCGTTTCTTTTTCTGCCCGCCAAAATTCCGCAGATCCACATCATCATAGCCACTCATGTTAAATTTAACTCCAAGTTTTAGCAGCCAGTGCACCAGCTCCGGTGCTGCCTGTGTCATTCCCCAAACTGCATTTGGATCTGCCAGACCACATGCTGCCTTTATTGTATCTGTAAAATGTTCTTCGGGACTGTCGTTTTCATCTTTTGTATTCAAAGCAGCGTTGATACCGCCCTCCGCCATAACAGACTGTGCCCGCTCTGACGGAAGGGAGGAAACCAGTTTTACATTGCATCCATTTTCCGCTGCCTGCAAAGCCGCTGAAAGTCCTGCCAGTCCAGCACCTATAATAATAATTGTCTTACTCATAGATATTGCCACCCAATATAATATAAAATAACCGCTCCCGCTATAAAAAGAAGAAGCACCGAAAGGATCAAATAAATATCACTCCTTCGTTCTTTATAACTGATGATTCCCAGTGATACAAGCAATGGGCGGATATTGATAAAAATATGAACAAAAATTGCCGCTACGAACAAAAGCTGAGTTACCATCTTTACAGTTGTAAAAGGGAACAAAATATATGTCCCATTCTGCACCTTTCCAAACAAGCCAATATGGAATAACAGCAGAATCATTATTGCCATCCCACTGGCTCGTCTCGCCCAAAATATGACGTTTTGTTTCAGATACATTTTTCCTGATTGCTTCGCTGTCTGTAAACTCTGAACTGTCAGGATGACACCAATCACTGTATGCACAACAAGAATACCAACACCAACCCATGCAAGAAGTTTCCCTGCACTACTTCCAACTCCGTTCAGCATAAAGCTGCCCATGATTCCATGAATCATAAAAATGAGAAGCATTAAAACAGACAAAATCGTATTCCATTTTCTCATAAATTCCCGCTCACCTCATTTCTTCGCTGTCCATGATCATATAGTCCATCTGTGTTAGCGTTGTAACGTCAATAAAATCATCCGATGCCAGGAATACATCATACTTTCCACTTACCACTCTTGATAGCATCATTGTGTTACTGTACTCTTTCAGATCTACGAAAAAACCGGCCTGTTTCAACCTGTCACAGAGTTTCTTAGCATAACTGACAAGCGGATAATCCGTCTCAGATACATATAACCGAAAACTAATGTCTGTTTTCATGAGATCTGTTTCATTTGTTTCCGAATCGTCCAGTGCCAATTCTTTTAATTTATTCCGGGTGTTCTCGTTGTCGAGACCATCTGACATCATATTAATACCGAGAACATAAGAGCCTTCCAACTGTGCGGAGGCTTGAGCCGCCTTTTTTGACTTCGGTGTTGCTCCTGTGACTGCATCAATCATAGAAGGCGGTGAATGTAATATGACACCAAAACCTACAAGAAAAACAATCGTAACAACTAACAGAATCAGTTTTCGTTTCACATTCCCACCTCATTTCCTATTTTTTCAAAATTCTCATTGCGTTCAAAACAGCAATTATGGTAACGCCTACATCACCAAATACAGCTTCCCACATTCCCGCAATACCAAGAGCGCCAAGAATCAGGAACACACTCTTAATTCCAAGGGCAATCACTATATTCTGCATGACAATTTGCTTTGTCGCTTTTGCCACATCAATCGCATCCACCAGCTTAGATGGTTCATCTGTCATCAGAACCACATCCGCAGCTTCAATGGCCGCATCTGAACCAAGACCACCCATTGCGATACCAACATCCGCACGAGCAAGGACAGGAGCGTCATTGATACCATCACCAACAAAAGCTAATTTGCTTCCCTGTCTCTTTTTACTGTCCAAAAGCTCAACCTTTTCCACTTTTTGATCAGGAAACAGTTGTGCATAATATTCATCCAACTGCAATTCTTCCGCAACAGCCTTTCCGATTTTTTCATCATCACCAGTAAGCATGACTGTTTTTTCCACACCGATATGTTTCAAATCAGAAATTGCTTTTTTGCTGTCCGGCTTTACTTCATCTGTTATCAAAATGCATCCGGCATATTGACCATCTACTGCTACATAAACCTTTGTACCAACTTTTTCACAGGCTGTGTACTCCACATGCTCT
Source organism: Blautia acetigignens (assembly GCF_025566865.1). Lineage (NCBI taxonomy): Bacteria > Bacillati > Bacillota > Clostridia > Lachnospirales > Lachnospiraceae > Blautia > Blautia acetigignens. The sequence continues at coordinate 3,694 of NZ_JAOQJM010000006.1, read as the reverse complement.
GAATCCATAAGTTTCGTATTGCCAGCATAAACTTTCTTCTTTCCTGCCATGGCACTGATTCCATATCCGGAAATTTCCTTGTAATCAGAGATAACTGATTGGTCAATTTCTTTTCCATAAGCAGAGAGAATGGATTTTGCAATAGGATGGTTAGAAAAGCTCTCTGCCTGGACCGCATACTCCAGAACCTGTTCTTTTGAAAATCCATTTGCAGGCAGAATATCAGTCACATTGAAAACACCCTTTGTAAGTGTTCCAGTTTTATCGAACACAATAATGCTGACATTATTAAGCGCCTCTAAATAATTACTTCCTTTTACAAGAACACCTCGTTTAGATGCCGCACCAATACCTCCGAAGAAAGTCAGCGGGATTGAAATGACCAATGCACATGGGCAAGATACCACAAGGAAAACAAATCCTCTGCGAATCCACTCTGTCCAGCCTCCACCAAGAAGGATCGGTGGCAGAATTGCCAGAATAGCTGCTAAGATTACAACAACAGGAGTGTAATAACGTGCAAATGTAGTAATGAAATTTTCTGTTGGTGCTTTTCTACTGGACGCATTCTCCACAAGATCAATAATCTTTGAAGCAGTAGATTCACCAAATGCTTTCGTTGTCTTAATCGTTAAAACACCCGTCTGATTCATACAACCGGAAAGTGCTTCGTCTCCTTTATGAACGCTTCTCGGAACCGATTCTCCAGTTAAAGCCCTCGTATCCAGCATAGAATCTCCATCCAATACCACACCGTCTAATGGGATTTTTTCACCAGGCTTTACAATAATAATCTCACCAATGGCAACACTTTCAGGAGATATGGTAATCAATTCTCCGTTCCTTCTGACTGTAGCACAATCCGGACGTATATCCATTAAATCTGATATAGATTTTCTGGAATGCTCAACAGCCAATGACTGGAAAAATTCACCAACTTGATAGAACAGCATAACAGCAACTGCTTCCGGATATTCACCAATGACAAAAGCACCAATCGTAGAAACGCTCATCAGGAAATGTTCATCAAACACACGTCCCTTTGAAATATTCCTCACAGCTTGCCATACAACATCCCCACCAAGAATAATATAGGAGACAATGAGAAAAACTAACTCGACAGGCAGTGGCACTTTCGCAAAAACTGTCAATGCCATACCAATACCATAGATTGCTGCGCCAATCGCTAAACGAATCGTCAACTTCTTGTCCTCATTGTTATAGGATGTATTGGTATCCTGTTTTTTTGCAGGTATATAGTATTCCTGTGCAATTTCGGAAACTTCTACATCTGGCTCATGGCTGTGGACAATCGTTTCAATCTGACTGGCTATTGTATTTGCGGCAACTGGAGCAACATTGATTGTCAGCGTCTGCTTCATTAAATTTACAACTGAGGATTGTACTCCATCCAATTCTCCGACTTCTTTTTCAATTTTTGCGGAGCAGTTCGGACAGTCCAAGCCCTTTAACAAATAACTCTTTGTAACGGGGATAATTGTTTCTTCCTGAACCTCCACACTCGGCTCATGGCTGTGGACAATCGTTTCAATCTGACTGGCTATTGTATTTGCGGCAGCTGGAGCAACATTGATTGTCAGCGTCTGCTTCATCAAATTTACAACTGAGGATTGTACTCCATCCAATTCTCCGACTTCTTTTTCAATTTTTGCAGAACAATTCGGACAATCCAATCCTTTTAACGAATAACTCTTTATAACATTCATAACGGTTTCTTCCTGAACTTCCACATCGGGCTCATGACTATGAACAATCGTTTCAATCTGACTGGCTATCGTATCTGCGGCTGTCTGAGTAACATTGATTGTAAGCGTCTGCTTCATCAGATTTACCACTGAGGATTGCACTCCATCCAACTCTCCGATTTCTTTTTCAATTTTTGCGGAACAATTTGGACAGTCCAACCCTTTTAATAGAAATATGCGTTTCATGATAATCTCCTTATAATTTGTTTAATTGTTCAATTACTCAACTATAATATTAAAAAATATTATTTCTGCCAAAGATGCTCAAATCCCTTGTCAATAATCTCTTTCACATGATCATCTGCCAGCGAGTAGTAAACTATCTGTGCTTCTTTACGGAATTTTACCAGATTCGCTAGGCGTAATGCCTTTAACTGATGCGAAATTGCAGATTTTGTTACCCCCAGTAGCACTGCAAGATCACATACACACATCTCACTCTGTTCTAGAGCGTGTAAGATTTGTACTCTAGTTCCATCTCCAAATAGCTTAAACAAAGAAGCCAACTGGATATAATCATCTTTTGGCTGCATCTTGGATTTCACATCATTCACAATATCCTCATGAATTACATCGCAATTACAAATATAAGACGTTTTTGACATATATTCACCTCCAAATAATAATAGTTGAACAATTACTCAACTATTATTATACTTATTTTTAAATTTATGTCAATAAGCTGATGTTAGTTCCCCATAAATTTTACAATTAAAACCAGCTCTTTATTCTTTTCTTAATCTTTTTTTTCCAGTATACCGTTTTGGCTTTCTTGTTACACTTCCTGTAAATTCCGATTGAACAAAATCGCTGCGCGATGGCCTGTCAAGGCTGTGGCGCAGTTTTTTCATTCAAAAAAGCAGTGGAATTACTTTCCATAATCCGTTATTGTTAAGTTACCACACGAAACAACTGAACTAAGAAAGCTCCACTGCCTATGATAAGAATAACATTTTCTAGTCTCTTCCGCAATCGGAATTATGACGCTAATGCACCTCCGAATAGGTAGATGTAATTATTAACACTACTTATTCTGGAGGTTTTATTATGTATAAAGATATTTTTGAATCCATCCGCAATGAAGCGGAAAAACGTAACCTGCGTGAAAGAACTATTCAACTGTATTGCTCTGATGTCAGTTACTTCCTTCGTTGGATCGAAAAAAATGTTTCTGATCTTACACTTGAAGATGCGGAAAGTTTTCTTACTGCCAAACGTCTGGAAGGCAGGTCTCCCGAAACTCACAATCACTATCGGTCTGCAATCAAGTTCTTATATAAAAAGGTGCTGAAGATTCTTTGGGATGATGACACTGTTCCGGCTATGAAAAGAGAGCGAAATCTTCCTGCTGTTCTATCCCGCAATGAAATAAATGCAATCATTGACGCCACTCCGAATCTGAAGCATAAAGCGATTATTGCAACTATGTATTCTTCCGGATTACGTGTATCAGAGGTTGTTCATCTTCATTATGATGACATTTCACGTACCAACATGACAATTCATGTTCGTGAAACCAAAGGCAGAATTGACAGGTATACAATTCTGTCTCAAAAAAATTTAGACCTTCTCACAGAGTATTGGTACAAATGTGGTCGCCCTAAAGATATTCTTTTCCCAAGTTCCTGGTCCGGTGGATATCTTGATATAGCCAGTGTTAACCTGTTCTTTAAGAAAAGTGCTAAACTCGCCGGCATTAACCGTCATGTTTCTTCTCATGTGTGCCGTCATAGTTTTGCCAGCCACCTATTCGAAAGTGGTACAGATATAAAATATATCCAGTCACTTCTGGGACATGTTGATCCTCGCTCTACAGATGTTTACCTTCATGTGAGCAACAAGACACTTCTTGGAATCCGCAGCCCGTTCGACAACCCGGAAGGTGGTGAATCATGAGTAAGGATTGTACGATTCAGGATGTTTTTCAT
>NZ_JAOQJM010000005.1:0-229452 GCF_025566865.1 Blautia acetigignens | reverse complement strand
GCTCCAAGGACTCGGTACTGGCGACTTGCTAAGTCTTACCAGACTGGATTCCCACCAGTTATATATTTGGCACCGAACTGGCGCACACCTCCACCTTGTTCTATTTTAGCACAGTCCGGTCTCATTAGGAATAGAAAATATATTAAAGATATAAAAAAAGGAATGGTTCGTCGAAAATACCAACCATTCCCTGCGGTTTTGATTTACACTAGCTTGGACGTATACGTTCTAAATTTTACATATCATTGCTTTCTTTTCTTTCTCTCTTCATAAAGCCTTTTACGTTCTTCTCGCATTTTAGTTTTTTCTTCCAGTATACGCTCATATTCTTTTCTTTGCGCAAAATCTGTGTCAATAATAACATTCACGCCCCATTCTTTCAACTGATTCATAATTTGTTCTTTCTCTTTTTCATCATTAAAAATAACAAAAAACTGATCAAAAATGTTCAAGGAAAAATAAATTCTCTCGATTGTCGTCATTCGTTTGCCTTTTGAAGTCAATGCTTTATTAGAGAAAAAAATTCCTTCCCAACTTTCCCCCCTTACTACCCCAATGTCTCCATAAGTAATCACTTCGAGCTCTTTCCATTTAAAATTCCTTTTTACTCCAAACCAAGATACGCTTCCCCCTTCTTGATTTAGTTCTACCATTCTTAAATGTGGCAATATCGAGAAAATAACAACACCCATTAAAAGAATACAGCAAAATATTGTCGCCGGATTTTTCAGGCTAACTGGAGGCATAGCAAACGGAAAAAATGCCAGAGGAATAAACATAACTCCATCTGCAACAAATGGTTTTTTTGATAAAATTTTCATTCATACCTCCAATCTGAACTGCTTCTATACAGAACACACATTAGACAATCTATAGGTTTTTACATTTTTTGAAAACGCCGATATTTTTCTCAATCTTAATTCTCTGCCCCCAACTCTCATAACTACATCTTACAATGCCTTTTCCGCCCTTGTCAATATGACTCCAACCACCATTCTATCATTTCAAACCTACATATAAATTTCTATTTCAACAATTCTGAAATTGTTCAGTATTTCATAAAGTAAAACCAGGAAATCAACAGCATACAATACTGTGATTTCCTGGTTTGTAAACCTAAACACTTCAGTTTCTACTTATCTTGCATCAAAGCCAGTTTTTCTTTCAGAATCAAAAGCTCCCTTTCTGTATTATCCGCACGCATTTTTTCTGAATCAGCGCGCCTACGCTCTTTTTCTGTATTCTTCTGTTCCTCTTCTTTTCCAAGTTCTCTCCCGAGTTTTTCCCCAAGCTCTTTCCCCAATTGCTCGCCTAATTCTCTCCCGGCCTCGAATTCTTCTTTTCGTAAAATCTCTTCTTCCCATTCCCGGTCGTATTCAAATATACTCATTGCAACCACCTCAGCTTTATTCGCTAGGAGAAATTCCCGCAGAATTCCTTCCCGAATGCATTCTTCCACTGCTTTTTCTACCGCTTCATTTAAACTCAGCGTTTTCTTGTATGTTCTTACTTTTGATACGTACTGGGCATATTCTTTCAGGATCTGGCAGCTTTCCTTCAGTTTCTGGTTGTGACCTTCATTAATGTTAATTATCAGAACTTTTAGCTCCAGTGCAGGCTCTCCTCTGACTGTTTCATATGCATCGGACAAGCGATGTTCCATACATTCTCCGATCTTACGGTTCCCGTTGTAGAATACGATAAACTGCGGTGCGGGAATTTTCTGCTGTCTGCTGGAGTATAAAGAAATTCCTTTTTCTTTTATGTACTTCTCGTATTCCTTGGCTATGTACATCAGATCACGCAGCGGGATATTAGGATTGTACGTAGATTGATGCTCCCACAGAAATAAATCTAGATCCAGGATAAATGCCAGATCATTCTTCATACTCATATATATGGCATTCTCCAATGTTACAATCTCCAGCTTGTCACAATCGCTGTAATTTTTCCCGTTCAACGCATTATACAATGACAACAGATTTTTCTTATCCGAAAAAAGCATTCGAAAAATAGTATCCTTGTACTTCCTGTTTGCTACCGGGAAGATGCTCTGCTCCTCCTGCAATCCATTACCAGCTTGTAGTTCCATCATAATAGGTACTCCTTTCCCGGGAGACCTGAACACGCTTATTTCGAAATCTCCTGCTCTTAAATGTTTTTGGATTAAAAGCATAGATTTCTGAAATGTGTTTAGATAATACAAGATAGTGCCAACGCACTTTGATAATTGAAAGAAATATGCTTTATGTTTATCTTAGCACAGTCTGGGCTTTTTGGAAATAAAAAATATATTAAAAATATATAAAATAAATTTTATAATTCAATATTTCTCTTTTTACCTTCTTTCAAAAAAGCATACAAAAAAATGCCTAAATAAAAAAAGCCCCGCAAGGCTATATGTTTCAAATGATAAAAACATATCGCACCTGGCGGAGCTTGTTTGGGTTGTGTTAGAGCGTGCCCCCAAAAGGCTTTCTGCAAGATGTGCGTCACAATTTGTGGGAGATTTTGTCCGGATGAGGGTGCCGTAGCGGGCTACGGCAACTGAATTCGGGCAAAATATACCGCAAAGTGGGGCGTGCAGATTGCGGGAATGATTTTTCAAACAGACTCTAGTTCAGTCTGTAGACGTCTGCGCTTTGCAGTCCGAATGCAAGAGCTTCGGAGTGGCTGCCGCAGTAGATGTCAACGTGGCCGTAAGGGGTTCCAAGATCCTCTACGGTGTATACAGTTCCGTTGATCAGAAGCTGGGTTCCGAATGGTACGCCTGCCATGGCAACGGTTCTGCCTGCTGTAGGAACGGTTCCGCTGGCGGTAAGGTTTCCGGCGGTTCCGCAGCACTGTGCACAGTTGCAGTATGCGGTCAGAGTAAAGTTGCCAAGATAGGTTCCCTGAGAGGAAGAGCTGCTTCCGCTCTCGGATATACTTTCGGAATTATCTGTACTATCGGAAGACGCTGTGTAAGAGTCGTCAGAGGAATCCTCATAATCGCTGTAGGAATCATCGGATTCTGTGTAGTCACTGTCGGATTCACTGTAATCGCTATAGCCGTTATCTGCCTCACTGTAATCTTCCTCAGAAGACTCAGACTGACTGTTATCCTCTGCACTATCGTAATTTTCCTCAGAAGCACTTTCTGCCTGTACAGCAGCCGCTGCTGCCGCTTCCTCTGCCGCACGCTCCGCCTCAGCAGCCTGCATCAGACTGTAGATGCTGCTGTCTGCACTGCTGATCTGTGCGTTCAGAGCACTAATTTCGTCCTGGCTGGCACTGATCTGATAAATGTAGGACTGGATATTGTCGTTTGTATTAGCAGTGAGTACCAGAACCTCCTGCTGCTTGGCGGATTTCTCCGCAAGAAGGTCATTGATGGACTGTGCTTCCTCCTCAGCCTGCTCTTCCTGTGCCTTAATGTCAGCCTGAAGCTTCTTATATTTGTCCAGCATATCACGGTCATACTGGGAAATCTGTGCAATATTCTCGGCACGGTTCAAAAACTGCGCCAGATCCTGAGAGGATAAAAGCAGCTCCAGCATAGATGCACTGCCATTCTCATACATGTAAACAATACGCTTCTTCATATCCTCGTACTGCTTGTCGGATGTGGCCTTGGCCTCTTCAAGCTGTGCCTGAAGAGTTTTCAGCTCGTCCTCTTTCTCTGCTGCCTGGATTCCAAGCTCGGACACGCTGTTGGTAAGCTCTGTATACTGCGCATTCAGCTCTGCCAGATAGCTCTCAAGCTCCTGCTTCTTGCTCTCCAGGGATGCCATATTGGCCTGCTCCTGTGCCAGATCTGCCTGTGCGGCTTCCTTCTGGGCCTGTACGTCTGCAAGCTGCTCTTCTGTGGAAGATGCATATACAAAAGCAGGTGCGGATACGCTCATAATTCCTGTCAACAGTAACGCAAAAACTTTCTTAAATCTCATATATGTAAACACCTCATTATCTTTTTTCTAGGTTTAGTATAACACACTTTGTAATTATTGCAACACTTTATTTAAATTTCGTAACAATTGTGTAATATTTAAGAATTTTCCAAAATGTCATAAGTGCATTTACAGCATAAAAAAATCCCCGCATCTCCTGGATTTCTCCCAGAAATGCGGGGTGTAAAAACCTCTTGTATTATACCGCTGCTTCCTCAGCAGCAGCTTCCTGATACTTCTCGAGAATGATCGTCTGAATCTTGTCACGAGTGGAAGAATTGATGGGATGTGCAATATCCCGGTATTCTCCATCGGTTGCTTTGCGGCTTGGCATTGCGATGAAAAGTCCCTTCTCGCCCTCAATCACCTTGATGTCATGTACTACAAATTCTTCATCAATGGTGATGGAAACTACGGCTTTCATCTTTCCCTCCTTCGCAACCTTTCTCACCCGTACGTCTGTAATGTTCATTTTTGCTGCCCCTTTCCTCTCAACCGCTTCTGCTGCGGTTGAAGTCTTTTTTATTATAAGGTATATCTTTCGTTTTTCTCTACGACGATCTTCACTTCTCCTTCGCCGCTGTAATAAGAGTTGGCACGGATGGTATCCCTGCTCTCTACGATACAATTCTCGATATGTGTATTATCCCCCAGATACACATCGTTCAGGATTACGGAATTCTTAATTACACAGTTGTTTCCAACAAATACATCCTTAAACAGAACGGAATTCTCAACCACTCCGTTTACAATACAGCCGCTGGAGATCAGACTGTTCTTCACCACTGCGCCAGGGTTGTATTTGGCTGGCGGAAGGTCATCGATCTTGGTCTTGATTCCAGGCTCCTGCTTGAAGAAATAGTTGCGGATCTCCGGCTTCAGGAAATCCATGTTGGTCTTATAATAGGATTCCACAGTGGAAATATTGCTCCAGTAGCTGTCGATCTTGTAGCCATAGATTCGCTTCAGATTCTTGTAGCGAATGAGAATATCTTTTACAAAATCATTGCGACCTTCCTGGGCAGCTTTCTCGATAAGCTCGATCAGCTGTCTTCTTCGGATCACATAGATACCTGTGGAAATGGTGTTGTACGGGGAAACCATAGGCTTCTCCTCGAACTCCTCAATCCTGCAGTCCTCATTCATGCGAAGAACACCGAAACGCTCTACCTCGGACGGATCCGGGCATGTGGTGCACACAACGGTAATGTCAGCGCGTTTCGCAATGTGATATTCCAGAACCTTGTTGTAGTCCATCTTGTAAACGCAGTCACCGGAAGCGATTACAACGTAAGGTTCATGGCTGTTTTTCAAAAAACTTAAGTTCTGATAAATAGCATCTGCGGTTCCCTGATACCAGAAACCGTTTTCTTTGGTGATAGTAGGTGTAAATACGAAAAGACCGCCTTGCTTTCTTCCGAAATCCCACCACTTGGAGGAGCTTAAATGCTCATTCAGGGAACGGGCATTGTACTGGGTCAGTACTGCAACCTTCTGGATGCGGGAGTTTGCCATATTGCTAAGGGCAAAATCTATACTTCTATAGCTTCCGGCAATCGGCATTGCTGCAATTGCCCTCTTATCTGATAATTCTCTCATGCGGTTGTTATTACCGCCAGCTAAAATAATACCAATCGCTCTCATGCTTTGTCACCGTCCTTTGCTGCAATTACCTGTCCGCTTTCCAGAATGCCCTCCGGATAATCCTCCGCTTTGGTCACGCCGGAAACCGCCGTGTTCTTTCCAATCTTAACATTGTCCGGAATCACGGAGCCTTCTCCTATGGTCGCAATGCCAAATGCATATACAGCAGGCTTCAGCACATTTGGTGCTTCCTCGCCGCAGCCAAGAACCACGTTATTGCCGATGGTTACATCCTCTGCTACAATAGCCTTGTCCATGTCTACATTCTCGCCGATGGTTGTATTTCGCATAATAATGGAATTCTTAATTACGCTTCCTTTACCGATTACAACGTTCGGCCCGATTACAGAATTATGTATCTCGCCATAAATTTCAGAGCCCTCGCCGATCAGACATCTGTCCAGAACAGCCTCCTCGGAAATATACTGCGGCTGGATAATATCGCCTTTGGTGTAGATTTTCCAGAATTCCTCATAAAGATTGAACTCCGGAATAATATCGATAAGCTCCATATTTGCTTCCCAGTAGGAGCCAAGAGTTCCTACGTCTTTCCAGTAGCCGTTGTACTCATAAGCAAAAAGACGCTGTCCCTTTTCCTTACAGTATGGAAGAATGTGTTTACCAAAATCACAGCTTTGCTGATCCTTCAATGCATAAAGAGCTTCTTTAAGAACCGGCCAGCTGAAAATATAAATACCCATGGAAGCAAGATTGCTGCTTGGATGCTCCGGTTTCTCTTCAAATTCCGTTACGCGGAAGGTCTCATCTGTTACCATGATACCAAAACGGCTGGCTTCCTCAATAGGTACCGGCATACAGGCGATGGTCACATCTGCCTTGTTCGCCTTATGGAAGTCGAGCATAACCTCGTAATCCATCTTATATATATGATCTCCGGAAAGGATAAGCACATAATCAGGATTGTACTGCTCCATATACGCCATATTCTGGAAAATGGCATTGGCTGTTCCTGTGTACCACTCGCTGTTTGTGCTCTTCTCGTAAGGTGGAAGTACGGTTACGCCGCCTTCATTTCTGTCCAGGTCCCACGGAACACCGATACCGATATGGGTATTCAGTCTCAGAGGCTGATACTGTGTCAGAACTCCTACTGTATCAATTCCTGAATTAATACAGTTACTTAATGGAAAATCAATGATACGGTATTTTCCTCCAAAAGCTACTGCTGGTTTGGCCACTTTTTCTGTCAGTACCCCAAGTCTGCTGCCTTGGCCGCCGGCTAAGAGCATGGCAATCATTTCTTTTTTAATCATGCTATCACCTCTTGTTGTAGTTATGATTTATCATTATACCATACTTCTCCTGTTTAGTGAACATTTATTACAATTTTTTTGGTCTCATTTTACTTTTTTTATCGTTATTGTACATGTTTTTTCGACAGCATTCGAATTTGGCTTGTTGCTTTTGGATATTTTGTACAGGAAGAAAGAAATACTTTTCATTTTTCATGGTTCGGGGTATAATAAATGAAAATAAAAACGCAGTTTTCTCATTATGGGAAGCTGTCACATTCATTTTATGAGGAGATTAATATGTATCAGATAGACTTTCATAAACCGCTTCATATTCACTTTATCGGTATTGGCGGAATCAGCATGAGCGGACTTGCTGAGATCCTTCTGGGTGAGGAGTTCAAGGTATCCGGTTCTGATGCCAAGGAGAGCCCCCTTACGGATTCTCTTACGAAGAAGGGTGCACGTATTTTTTACGGACAGCGCGCTTCCAATATTACAGACGATGTAGAGCTTGTGGTTTACACTGCAGCCATCCATCCTGACAACCCGGAATACGCCTGCGCAGTGGAAAAAGGCATTCCTATGCTTACCCGAGCCCAGCTTCTTGGACAGATCATGCGTAACTACGACACACCGATCGCTGTTTCCGGAACTCATGGCAAAACTACCACTACCTCTATGATTTCCCAGATTCTTCTGGAGGCAGACGCAGATCCTACCATCAGCGTTGGCGGAATCCTTCCGTCCATCGGGGGAAATATCCGAGTAGGACAGTCTGAGACCTTTGTCACAGAGGCTTGCGAGTATACCAACAGCTTTTTAAGCTTTTTCCCGAAGATCAGCATTATCCTGAACATTGACGCAGACCATCTGGACTTTTTCAAGGATATTGACGACATCCGTCATTCCTTCCGCAAATTTGCCCAGCTGCTGCCATCTGACGGAGCCCTGATCATCAATGCGGACACACCTCGCTATGAGGAAATTATCGAAGGACTTCCCTGCAAGGTCATTACATACGGCCTGGAACACGACGCACAGTATCAGGCTGCTGATATCACCTATGACAAATACGGTCACGCTTCCTTCACCGTTATGAAGGATGGTAAGAAAGCCGGAAGCTTCTATCTGAAGGTTCCGGGCAGCCACAATGTTTCCAATGCACTGGCTGCGATTGCACTGGCACAGCTTCTTCAGATCCCGGACGAGGTTACCGTGAAGGGACTTGGAAGCTTCACAGGTACAGACCGCCGTTTCCAGTACAAGGGTGAAGTGGCAGGCGTTACCATTGTGGATGATTATGCACATCATCCCACAGAGATCCAGGCAACCTTAAACGCAGCACACAATTATCCCCACAAGAAGCTGTGGTGCGTTTTTCAGCCGCACACTTATACTCGTACCAAGGCACTTCTTCCAGAGTTTGCCGAGGCACTTACCCTGGCTGACCATGTAGTTCTGGCTGACATTTATGCGGCAAGAGAAACCGATACTCTTGGAATTTCTTCCGAGGATCTTCAGGCGAAGATTAAAGAGCTGGGTACTCCATGCGAATACTTCCCTACCTTTGACGAGATCGAGACTTATCTTCTGAACAACTGCGCTCCTGGAGATCTGCTGATCACAATGGGTGCCGGAGATGTTGTGAAAATCGGGGAGCAGCTGCTTGGCAAATAAGATTTGTACGGTATTTCGCCGGTTCCAGCAATAAAATATAAAAATGTTATCCACATCAAAAGAAGCTTGTATTTGCAAGCTTCTTTTTAGTTATCCACATTATCCACATGCTTATGCACATTTTCACATTGTGCTGCATGTGGATTCTTTTGTGCATAATCCACTTAACATAATATTACGACAGAGTTCGACACGAATTGCTATTTTTCTTTATTTTTCAAGAGGTTACAGGTTTCCCATAAACATTATGCGCAACTTGATTTCCACATTATCCACATTATCCACACTGTAATCCACACACATTCCGGCGGAAAAATATTCTATTCTCTTTTAAAAAAGGTTGTGCTATAATGCAGACAACAACCGCAAGGAGAATATCACATGATCACGTTACATAGTACAGAGGCAAATGATGTCACTGTTTTATCCAATGTTTTTATCGACCGTTTTATGCCAAGAGCAGGCGGCGAATTTGTAAAAGTATATATTTATCTGCTGCGCATGCTTGGCAGCCCCCAGGAAGCCTTCGGGCTTTCCCAGATGGCAGATTCTCTGCTTTGTACAGAAGGTGATATTCTCCGTGCACTGAAATACTGGGAGAATGAGAAACTGGTTTCTCTTATATATGAAGGAAATGCGCTGACGGGGATTACACTTCTGACACCGCGGAACAAGGCAGATGAAATTTCTGTAAATGCAGAGCAGGATTTCCCTGTCCAGGAAAATCCTCTGTCAAATTTAGAGAATGCGGCTGCTGTCTCATCACAGGACACTGCATTCCCGGTCCCTGACAGAACTGGATCTTCTTCCTCTTCACCCGCTCCTTCCAAGCCCCTTTCCGAGAGCAGGCATCTTACCCCGGACCGGGTGAAGGAGCTGAAGCAGAACGAAGATATTGTCCAGCTGCTTTACATTGCGGAGCAGTATCTGGGCAAGACCCTTACCCCTACGGAGACCCGCAAGATCCTGTTTTTCTATGATGAGCTGCATATGTCTGTGGATCTTATTGATTATCTGATCGAGTACTGTGTGGGACGGGATCACCGCAGCATCCGTTATATTGAGACCGTAGCCATGGCATGGAAGGAGGAGGGAATCACAACCGTAGAAATGGCCAAGGATTCCACCTCCCGCTACAGCAAAGAATATTTCACCGTTCTCAAAGCCATGGGAATTACCAACCGCAATCCTGCCGACACAGAGATTGCCCTGATCAACACCTGGACCAAAGAGTACGGCTTTACCATGGACCTGATCCAGGAGGCCTGTTCCCGCACGGTTCTTCAGACCGGACAGCCCAGCTTCCCATATGCAGACAAGATCCTGCAAAGCTGGAGTAAGAAGAAGATCCGTACCCTGGAGGATGTACGCCTTCAGGATGCCCAGCACCAGAAGCGCAAGCTGGAAAAGGCAGCCAAGACACCAGCTCCGCTGCCAAAGGCCACCAACCGCTTCAATAATTTCCACCAGCGGGATTACGATTTCGCAGAATACGAGAAGAAGCTCCTGAATAACAGCACCAACTAGAAGGAGAAATTTACATGCCTTTACAGAATTACCAGTACGATACCATTATGCGTGAATATAATCGAAGACAGGCCCAGAACCGCCGCATTCAGGAGGAACACCAGGCAGAGGCCTACGAGAAGATTCCCCGCCTTCGGGAGATTGACGAGGAGGTTGCCACCTTAAGCGCAAGGAAGGTCCGTGCCCTGATCAACCGCCAGGAGAGCGGCATCGATGATCTGCGCAATGATATCGCCCTTCTTTCCCAGGAGAGGACTGCTCTTTTGCTTTCTTCTGGCTATCCGGCGGATTATCTGGAGATGCCCTGCACCTGTCCCATCTGCCAGGATACGGGATATGTAGGCAGCCAGAAATGCTCCTGTTTCAAAAAAGCAGAGATCGAACTTCTGTATACCCAGTCAAATTTGAAAGAAATTCTTGAAAAAGAGAACTTTGACCACTTTTCATTTGCCTTTTATTCTGATACAATAACAAATGATTCAACGGGGCTCACAGAACGCGAGACCGCCCGCCGTGCTTACAATCTTGCGAAGGACTTTGTTGCTGGCTTTGACAATACCTTTGAGAATCTGTTTTTCTACGGCGATACCGGTGTGGGCAAGACCTTTCTTTCCCACTGTATTGCGCATGAGCTTCTGGAGAGTGCACACTGCGTGCTGTATTTTTCCGCATTTGATCTTTTTGATTTTCTTGCGGGCTCTGCATTTTCCAGGAAGAATGATACTCCCGATGATGAACTGATTTTTGACTGTGACCTGCTGATCATTGATGACCTTGGAACGGAGCTGACCAACAGCTTTGTATCCTCACAGCTTTTCCTGTGCATCAATGAGCGGATCATGCGCAAAAAATCCACGATTATTTCCACAAACCTGAAACTGGAAGATTTCTCAGCTACGTATTCTGAGAGAACCTTTTCCCGCATTGCCAGCAATTACCGCATGACCAAACTTGTGGGAAAGGACATCCGCATTCAGAAAATTTTTTTAGGAGGAAAGTAAAGAATGGCACAAGAAGAATTGACTACACTTCCCGTCGGAAGGCTGGGATTAGTTCCTTTGGAAAGCTGCAAGAGTTTAGGACAGAAGGTGGACGAATGGCTTGTACAGTGGCGTAAGGAACGTGAGCATTCAGAAACAGATTCTTTCGCCTTTGAAGGATACAAAAGAGATTCCTATGTGGTAAAGGTTCAGAACCCAAGATTTGGCTCCGGCGAGGGCAAATGCGTTGTTACCGAGTCTGTGCGAGGCGACGATATTTATGTTCTTGTAGATGTATGCAATTACAATATCTCTTACCCCATCGGCAAATACACCAACCTGATGTCTCCTGACGATCATTATCAGGATCTGAAGCGTGTAATTGCAGCAATCGGAGGCAAGGCCCGCCGTGTAAACGTAATCATGCCTTATCTCTATGAGGGACGCCAGAGCAAGCGTATCGGAAGAGAGTCACTTGACTGTGCTACTTCCCTCCATGAACTTATCAATATGGGTGTGGAGAACATCATCACCTTCGATGCACATGACCCGCAGATCCAGAACGCTACACCGCTTCACGGATTTGAGACTGTGCATCCGTCTTACCAGTTTATCAAAGCTCTTCTGAAGAACGAGCAGGGACTTCACATTGACAATGAGCACTTTATGATCATCAGCCCGGATGAGGGAAGCATGAACCGTGCTATTTATCTTGCCAATATCCTTGGAGTCGATATGGGTATGTACTACAAGCGCCTTGACTATTCCAAGAATGTAGACGGCAGACATCCTATCGCCGCTTATGAATTCCTTGGACCAAATGTAGCAGGCAAAGATCTGATTCTCATCGACGATATGATTTCTTCTGGCGAGACTATTCTGAAGATTGCTTCTCTTCTGAAAGAAAGAGGTGCAGGCAAAATTTATCTGTGCTCCACATTTGGACTGTTTACCGACAGCCTTAAGAAATTTGACGAGGCACATGAGGCAGGGGTATTTGACAAACTTCTTACCACTAACCTGGTTTACCAGCCGGAGGAGCTGCTTGCGAAGCCGTATTATATCTCCTGCGATATGAGCAAATATATTGCGCTGATCATTGATACCCTGAATCATGATATGTCTGTCAGCCATCTGCTGAACCCGGTTGACCGAATTAAGCGCTGCGTAAAAAATTATATGGCTCAGTATGAGAAATAAGCTGTTATGTCAGGAGCAACGGGGATTTGGTTTCTGATATCGTAAGAGATAATTAGATTTGAAATCGTTTAAGGCTGAAGTTTTATCAGATAGTGATAAAGCCTCAGCCTTATTTTTCGTGACGGAAACGGGAAAGGCTTTGTTTCCTGTCACATTTTCGTATATTCAATGTGCTCTAGAAGTTCTGTGATTTTAGCATTGTCGGTTCTTATAAATATCTGTCCTGGCTGTTTTTTCAGCCATTTAAGAGCGGACAGTATTTGTTCTTCCGGGCAGCCGCTCCAGAGATCATCCAGCATTACAGGCAGTGTGGTCTTCGCAGCAAGCAGCTCTCCTGCTGCCATACGGATGGCGAAGTAAACCAGCTTCATATCAGCCAGGCTGAATTTCCCCAGTTCTGCCTGACCCTGTTCCGTATCGAGCATAATGTGCTGCTGGTTGTCGCGGAAAACTTCTATGAATTTACCATCCGTCAGCTCTCTTAAGATTCTGGAAGCACGTATGCGGATCTTCCTGCCGCTCTCCCTGTAAATATCCCCGGACAGCGTCCCGATGGTCTCCATTGCAAGATTCAGCGCCTGGATCTCAAGATCCTCAGACCTTGGCAGTGCCGTCTCCGTCTCGTATTCCTGGTAATCCTTCTGAATATTGGTAAAAGCAGTCAGCATCTCATTATAATTTTCATCAAGATCCTCCTGACTGAATTTCAGCTTGTCCTGATGAACCTGCATGCGGGCTTTTTTCTTCTTTTGCTTTGCAAGTTCGCTGCGCAGCCTTCTCCTCACGGAAAAAGAGTAGATGATGGCAATCACAGCGGCAGCCACGCAAACATCCATTCCAACTCTGGACATTTCATCTCCCATCTGGAAGTGTCCCACAAGACCTACAATTCCAACCACAGCTGCGATTACAGCAACTGCAATCATCTCCAGATTTTTCTTTTCCGTTGTACGGATCTGCTCGCCCAGAAGAGTCTCCTCTTCCCTGCTGGCAGAAGAATAGATTTCTGTCTGCTGCTGTGCAACCTGACCTTTCCTGTCCCGGAGCTCATCTAACTGGGATTCCAGTTCTTCCAGTCTGGCGGACATTTTATCCTGCTGGCGCTGTACGTCCTTCTGCCAGCGCTCCTTCTGGCTTAAATAGCCCTTTCTCCACATCTTCAGCATCTGGTCCGCTCTGCCAAGCTGCATGCTGCTGTCCCAGGATTTCTCCAGAGCGCCCAGATAATTGTGAAGCTCTCTTGCAAAATCCGCGGCGGAAGTGCCCTTCAGGGCTTTTACATCTGCTGCATTCTCATATAATTTCTCACTGAGCTTTCCAAAAATCAAGTGGGCAGGAGTGTCTGAGCCTAGTTCCAGAACATTCTCGTTCTCCTGGCAGAAAAGCTGGCAGACGTAGGTCTCTTTTCCAAAATCACGAGTCAGGCGGTAATTTTTCCCATGGTCCTCAAACCAGAGAATTCCACCGTATTCCTGGCCTTGTTCTGGCTGATACCGGGTATAAAGATCGTTTTCACAGCCTTTTCCATACGGGTCTGAAAATCCGAAAAACATGATTTTGATAAAATCAAAAAGGATTTCTCGTTCTTCTTCAGCACAGATCAGGTTCAATCCAGGAGCAAATTCCATTGTACGGTTATAAATGGCACCAAAATTATTGATTGTTATGCGATTTAAGATCATTTATGTGTTCCTCTGTTCATACGCTTGTTTCCAGCAAAGCCTGAAGGCCGTAATACATGGCCTTCTCTTCCACTGTGTTCCTGTTTTTCCCCTGGAAATAGCTGATGTAGTCACCGATCAGGGTACCTGCATACTGCCGCTGCAAAGCTTCCAGATCATAGGCAGGAACCGTCTCATCCAGAACCTCCGTGATATTTCCAAAAGCTTTCAGACGCTCGGGGATCAGAAGAAGCTCGGGCTTTCTTTTTCCCTGAAGGATCACGCGGTAGATATTCAGACCGCCTCTTTTAAAGAGCTCTTCTTTCAGGTTATCCTCAAGGGAAAGCTGTGTGCTTTCGGTATTCACATTCAAAAGAAGCTGCTGGTAGGTCCGCATGGAAAATGGAACAAAGCTGGTCTTTATTCTGCCATTCTCAGCCCGGCCTTCTATATATCCATGCTCTCCGAAATCATTTGGCTTAAGAGGTTCCGGGGCACCGCTGTAAAGGGCTCTATCCCGTATGAGAACCCTAGGCGCATGCGTGTGTCCCAGGGCAGCATAGTCAAAGCCTGCGGCAGCAAGCTTCGCTGCATCAAGGGGACAGTGCTGACGGTCTCCGCCGTGGGCCAGAAGGATATGGATTCCTTCCTTATTTTCCGGACGGATGCCAGCATACAGATCCTCTGTGATTACGGGATGCTCGTAGCTCATGCCATATACATACACATCCAGCTTCTCATCCTTCACACAGGCAACCTTCTCTTTTGCAAAAAACACAACATTGGAAGCCCAGGAAAAGGTTCTGTAAAAAGAGTCTATTTTCATGTAATCCTGATCCCCAGCCATAAGATAAACCCTGGTTTTCGGGATGGATGCAAACAGTTCATTGACTTCCTTCAGTTCGCTTAAAAGGGGCTGGCGGTGAAACAGATCTCCGGCTATAAATAACAAATCCACCGGATTCTCACGGATACCCGTAATAACCCGGCGGAATGTTTCCCAGATTTCATTCTCCCGCTTCTCGCTCCACGGGCAGCCTCTGTCAGGGACTGCCCCAAGATTTACGTCTGCAAGATGAATAAATCTCATTCTTCTACCTCATTTTATAAATCGCAGTTGTTAACTGTTCTCGGGAACGGGATTACGTCGCGGATGTTGCCCATTCCTGTCAGATACATAACGCAACGCTCAAAGCCAAGGCCGTATCCGGAATGGCGTGTGGAACCATATTTACGAAGATCAAGATAGAAATCATAATCCTCTTCTTTCAGTCCAAGCTCATCCATACGTGCTTTCAGTTTGCCGTAGTCGTCCTCTCTCTGGCTTCCTCCGATAATCTCACCGATTCCAGGAACAAGGCAGTCCATGGCAGCTACTGTCTTTCCATCCTCGTTCATCTTCATGTAGAATGCTTTGATTTCCTTCGGATAGTCTGTAACGAAAATCGGTTTCTTAAAGATCTGCTCGGTCAGATAGCGCTCATGCTCTGTCTGCAGGTCACATCCCCAGGATACCTTGTAGTCAAACTTATCGTTGTTTTTCTCAAGAAGCTTGATTGCCTCTGTGTAGGTAACACGTCCGAACTCAGAGTTGGCAACATGGTTCAGACGGTCCAGAAGTCCCTTGTCTACGAAGGAATTGAAGAAGTTCATCTCTTCTGGAGCATTCTCAAGTACATAGCGGATCACATATTTCAGCATGGACTCTGCAAGGTTCATGTTATCCTCGAGGTCAGCGAATGCACACTCTGGCTCGATCATCCAGAACTCAGCTGCATGACGTGTGGTGTTGGAGTTCTCTGCACGGAATGTAGGTCCGAATGTGTATACATTGCGGAATGCCTGTGCAAAGGTCTCGCAGTTCAGCTGACCGCTTACTGTCAGGTTGGTCTCCTTGCCGAAGAAGTCCTTGGAATAATCGATGTTTCCCTTCTCATCGGTAGGGATGTTATTCAGATCCATAGTCGTAACCTGGAACATCTCTCCAGCACCCTCACAGTCGCTTCCTGTGATAAGCGGTGTGTGTACATAGACAAATCCTCTCTCCTGGAAGAACTTATGGATTGCATATGCACAAAGGGAACGTACACGGAACACAGCCTGGAAGGTATTTGTTCTGGAACGAAGGTGTGTGATCGTTCTTAAGTATTCAAGGCTGTGACGTTTCTTCTGAAGAGGATAATCCGGTGCGGAAGCGCCCTCTACTGAAATTTCTGTGGCCTGGATCTCGAATGGCTGCTTCGCCTGAGGTGTAGCTACCAGAGTTCCTTTTACAATAATTGCTGCGCCTACATTCAGTTTGGAAATCTCAGCAAAATTATCCATTGTATCGTGGTAAACGACCTGAAGGGTCTCAAAATATGTTCCATCATGGAGAACAACAAATCCAAAAGTCTTGGAATCACGAACGCTTCGTACCCAGCCGCCTACAGTAATCTCCTGGTCCAGGTATTTCTCCCGTTCTCTGTAAATCTCTTTTACTGTTGTAAGTTTCATAATCTGCTCCTCTTTCTCCTCATTTTTCCAAACACTCGTTTCTCTATAGTATAGACTATTCCTCTTCTTCGCGCAAGGTTATTTTCACAAAAAGAAGACCGCAGATTTCTGCCGGAACTGCTGTTTCCCGGCATGATCATCCTGGTCTTCTTTGGTTCATTGCTTCGTGTTCTCTTGAATTCGTATTCTCTTGTTAGTGCTCGCTTAGATAGTCAAGACAATACTTGAATATCCGCTTATAGGTCTTGGTGGTGTAGTGGAGACCATCATCTACGGTAACATCCACGCCGCCAGCACCGCGATTGGTGCCAAATCCTGTGTTAAGCAGGTAGGAATAGGTATCAATGTAGGTATAGGTTCCATTCAGTCCCGCACTCACAACTGTGTTGAACTTACGCACAACCTCCTCTGTTCTCAGCTTGTTAAAGCCACGTACCTGGATTACCTTGCTGTTAACCGGATTCACTGACATGAAGAACAGCTTGCAGTTCTTTTTCTGCAGCTCTCCGGCAATCTGCTTAAGATACGTTACATAATTATACATCTGCCCCGGATCGTTTACACCCAGATTGAAGATGACTGCTGTCGGTCTCTGTACGGAATAGTAGGCCTGTGCCTTAGAAAGAATACTGTTCATTCCAGTCTCTTTCAGCCAGCTAAGTCCCTGCCCTTCCTGGCACACGAAATCGATATCCTGCAGAACATTGGAATCTGTGCCGAACTGTCTCTGCAGGGTCAGCTGCATGCGCACGGTTCTGGAATCACCCACGAATATGATATGATTATATCCTCTGCTGGTGCTTCCGTTTCCCATTCTCCATCCGCTGCTTGCAAGCAGATCAGAAGAACTTAGCTCTTCTTCTGCTGACCGGTTAAATACTACTGCGTATAATTTCACGTTTCCATTTACAGTAATGGATTCTCCCGCTTCATAACGCGGGGCAACACACTTGCCAGGCTGATAATCCCAGCCCATAAATGTATATCCGGAAGCGTTGCTTACGGAAGGAAGCTTATAAGAAGTTCCGGATCTGACGCTTATGGTCTTATAAACGGCTCCATTGTTCTTGCAAAGCGTTACTGTAGCATTCTTTTTATAAACAGCATAAAGCCTCTGCGATTTCTTGATCCGTATCTTCTTGCCGACTGCATAATTTGCACGGGAAGCATTCTTGCTGGTGCTCCATCCCAGAACCTCATATCCGCTCTTAGCCGGAACGGACGGCAGTGTCAGGTAATCATTCTTGGTAACCGTCGTCTTCAGCTTGGCAAAAGCTGTACTGGAGGAACCATTGCTGTTATAAAATGCAACTGTATAAGTTCCTACTTTTTTGCGGACTGCATACAGACTTAAATTCTTCTTCAAAGTGATCGTCTGACCAGCTTTGTAGGTGATCTTCGTCGCATTCTTTCTGGTAGACCATCCAAGATTCTGATACCCCTTGACAGATGGAACGGACGGCAACTTAATTCTCTTTCCCGCTGTGGTCTTGATCCGAAGCTGATTGTAAACAGGCCTGCCGTTTGTATTCCAGAATCTGGCTACTACATTGGTGGTTGCAGCCTGTACATTATAGGTACCTCCACCGGATCTGCCGCTTCCTGTCAGGCTTCCGTACCATACCAGCGCTGCCAGCAGCAGAACCCAGAAAATCCTTTGCTTTCTTTTATGCTTATCTCTCATAGACACTCCTCTGCTCCATAAATCTGTTTCCGTCACAATGTACACAAAGTGAATCGTTGCTTTTCTATTTCCTGTTGGCTTTAGTATAACGGAAATTCCTTTTTCTTTCAACCAAAATCCAACATGTTTTGTAGTTTTGTTACATTTTTGTTACTTATATGTTGCAAAAGAGCTGTTTCCCATCAAGATTTACAGTGCCTGAACAAATCTCATGAAGGCTTCTCTGCCCTCTTCCGTGCATTTGTATACACCTGCATCTTCCAGGACATGTACAAATACATTTCCCACTTCTTTGTGCAGAATTTCTTCAATGTTATCTTTGTTCAGATGATCGTATTTTGGAAGGAAGCCTTTTACCCAGTCCGCATGCTTCTCAATCTTCTCATTGGAGGAAATATCCTTACCTTCCAGAATGTACTCTGCAAGCAGCTCCAGTTCCTCTTTCAGTCTTGCAGGAAGAACCGCAAGTCCCATAACCTCGATCAGACCGATGTTCTCCTTCTTAATATGATGATACTCTGCATGAGGATGATATACGCCCAGCGGATTCTCCTCTGTAGTGATGTTGTTTCTTAATGTAAGATCCAGCTCGAACATGTCACCTCTTTTACGTGCGATCGGAGTGATGGTGTTGTGCGGTTCTCCGTCTGTTTCTGCATAAATAAATGCAGCCTCATCGGTGTAGCCTCTCCATACCTCCAGCACATGAGTGGCAAGATCCACCAGTCTCTTCTCATCCTTGTGGCGGATACGAAGAACGGAAAGCGGCCATTTTACAATTCCAGCTTCCACATCCTCATAGCCCGGAATCGTTACCGGCTTCTCGATTTCTGCTTTTGCCATAGCAAAGGTATAATGTCCGCCCTGGAAATGATCGTGGCTTAAAATGGAGCCTCCAACAATCGGAAGATCCGCATTGGAGCCAAGGAAGTAATGAGGAAACAGCTTCACGAAATCAAATAGCTTGATAAATGTGTTTCTCTCAATCTTCATCGGAGTATGCCTGCAGTTAAATACAATACAGTGCTCATTGTAATATACATATGGAGAATACTGCATTCCCCACGAGCTGTCATTGATGGTGAGCGGAATGATTCTGTGATTCTCTCTTGCCGGATGGTTGGCGCGTCCTGCATATCCCTCATTCTCCGGGCAAAGAAGGCATTTCGGATAGCTGCTGGATTTAATCAGCTTGGCTGCTGCAATGGCTTTTGGATCCTTCTCCGGCTTAGAAAGGTTGATGGTGATATCCATGGTTCCATAAGGAGAATCTACGGTCCACTTCTGATCCTTCTTTACACGATAGCGGCGGATGTAGTCACTGTCCTGGCTTAATTTATAGAAATAATCAGTCGCTTCTTCCGGGGATTCCTTATATTTTTCCCAGAAAGTGTTCTGAACCTGAGCAGGACGAGGCATAAGACAGTTCATCAGCCTAGTATCAAACAAGTCTCTGTAAACTACGCTGTCCTGAATCAGGCCGCGTTCTACAGCTTCGTCAAGAAGTTCCTTCAGAACCTCTTCCAGATTAATATTGGAGTATTCCTCTTCCGGTTCTGTGTACTCGTCTTCCTTAAAAACATCAAGCAGAAGATTTGTTGTGTAATTTTTCTCGCAGGCAGGAGTCAGTCCTGTCTCAATTCCGTACTGTACCAGTTTTTTGATGTTTTCGCTTAACATTTTTCTGTCCTTTCCTGTTGCTTTATTTTTTATGTCAGGGGGCAAAATGAATTTGCCCCAGCTGCTTCATTGCTCCAGCTCATCAGAAATCCGGATTTTCTATATAACTGATAAAAATATTGCCTGCTGCCTCAAATAATGCAGTGCTGTCATTCATACCATAAGGATATGTCTCTCCCTTCACAGGATCGTAAAGATAGGTGTTGTATTCATCATATCCGACGATCACCACACTGGTATTATCACCGGTTTTGGCAATGACAGGTCTTTGGGCACTGATCTCATAGAGTACGCTGTCCAGGGTACATCCGGAAAGATCAATTACAGTTCCCCCATCTCCAAGGCTTTCCTGTAAAACAGCCACATCCAGGGATGCGCTCTTCATTGCTTCCGGTATGTCATCAAGATTCAGCGTCAGCTTTGTCTTCTTGTTTCCGCGCTCCCATACATACTGCTGGGCGCGGTTCAGTACTACTCCAGTCTGTTCATCTGCCCTTAAAACTGCCTGGGCAGGATCTGTGTATGTGCTGTCCAGACCGCCTTTCGCATATACATAATATACGTTGTCATCCGGCATCTGAGTGTCCAGGGCAATATATTCATCCTTCACACTCTTCATCTTTGAATAGATTACTAATGGTTCCTGGATTTCCGGTGCTTCATCCAGGGACAGTCTGATCTGTGTTCCTGCTCTGGTGCTGCTTACCAGTTCTACAGATACTGTGTTGGCAGATGCCTTTGTATTGTTCAGGATATTATCTTTATCTACTGCCTGATAGCCGCTGCCTGTCTTCTGGGAAAGCTGAAACTCCATTATGGTGCTTCCCATTGTCACATTGGTTATATAAAGTCCTTCCTGATGATATTCCTTTTTTAGGGTTCCGTCAAATGCTTCTATGCGGATTGTATGAATTCCTGTGGTTTCATGGCCATTGCTGTCTGTCACAATATCGCCATCCACCACAATTCCATAAACCATATCCTCATTCATGAATCCGGAAAGCACAAGTGACTGTCCGTCTGACGGCGCAAGGGTTCTGGTTTCCAGGGTTTCAAAATCAATTTCCTTTATGTTTCCGGCACTCTCTCCCTTCTGGATCACCCAGGCTGCATGAGCATTTGTCTCTGAAACCGCGAACTCATCTGTATGAATTCCCTCATCCAGCACCTCGCTGGTTTCCTCTGAAATATTGACTCTGTACAGCTTCTGTGCAAACAAAAGAAACAGAAAATTATCTGTGCTTACGTAAGACAATGTTCCAAGGTCTTCCTTAAGGAACTCATAAGATTCTGTTGATGGAATGAAGACTTTCTCTTCCACCACATTCTGGTCATTGCTGTAGTGGTATACACAGACACCGCAGTATCCTTCCCGGACACCCCGGTTCATATATCCATACAGCACAAAATCCACATCTCCGTTGTCTTCCACACGAATGATCTTAATATCGTGCTTGTATCTTGCATCTCTGAAATCTCCATCATTCTCCTTACGGAAGCTGAAAATTCTGGAAAACTTACCATCTGTCGGAGAATAGGACCACAAATCACCCTCCTGAACAAATGCCAGAACTCCGGCAGTTTCATTCATCATATATTCCACATTCTTATCTCTTACCCCAAGGAGAAGTCCCTTGTCCGAAATATGAATGGAATTCTCGTTGAATACCTGGGATGCACTTCGCTTGAAATCCAGAAGCATAATTCTGGTTTCTGTGTAGCGCATTCTGTAAAACTCTGTTACATCATAAATTTCCTGATTTCCATTATCATCCAGGGCGGCAATCTGATATTCCAGGGAAACACTGGCAGTTGTCTCATTGATATCCTTCACAACCGGGATTCCGCTTCTGTATATCTGCGGGCTTAAATTTCCCCAGCTGATCTGGGCAAATGTGGAATTGATGTCCACATCTGTATAATTGACTGTAGTTCTGGAATTGTCCGGTTCCAGATAACTGGTCAGATCCTCTGCCGCCGCTTTATCCATGCATTTCTCATAAAAGCTTGTGACAAACTTAATATACTGGGATGCATTCACATTGGATCTGGAAACAACGCGGGTATAGTAGTAAGCCGTTCCTTTATTTGTTTCCAGCGAGATCTGCAGGGAATACTCCTGGTTCATCAGAAGGTCACTGCTGATCTTTATAGTCGTGGCCAGATAGCTGTCCAGCTTGTCCAGACTTTTGACCTTGCGGTTTTCCAGTACCTTGCTGCCGTCGGAAGTACGGATCTCATAGGAAAGACTTGTAACCTTCGTATCATAGGGATTCACCACCAGGGACAATTCCTTCGAAGTATCCAGCGGGGTTACACTGTCTCTGGTAAAATCCGACTGCATGGGCTGCGCATAACCGTACATCCTGTTTCCATAGTTTCCGTCAAAATTAACCATTACTTCCGGGAAAACCGGATCATTCATATCAGAGCGGTCATCCGTGGTCTCGCTGTTCAGCAGAAGTGAGCTTCCTGCCACGCCAAGAACAAAAATAAACAGGAGAATCACTGCTCTGCGTAAAAATTTTATCATTTTTTCTCCCCTTAATTTTCTGAATGTACCTCCCCCTCCGGGTACAGAAGTTTTTCCAGTGTCGGCCTGATATGCAAAGCATTCATAAGCTCTGCTGCATCATCCATTTTTCTTTTATTACCAGTTTTTACTGCACGGATCAGAAGATTCTTAGGCGTATGCTCCATGTCGATAAACTCCAGGATCTGAGTCTCATACCCCATACTTTCCAGCAGATTGGCACGAATTCCATCTGTGAGTAAAGCAGACATTCTTTCCTTGAGAATCCCATACTTCAGAATCGGTTCCAGCGTGTCATTCTTAATCTGGCGGTTCACCTCATGCTGACAGCATGGAACAGAAAGGATTACTTTGGCGCCCCACTCTACAGCTTTGGCAAGTGCGTAATCCGTGGCAGTATCGCAGGCATGAAGAGTCACTACCATATCTACAGAAGATACACCCTCATAATCTGCAATATCTCCCTGATAAAAATGCAGCTTCTCATAGCCGTATTTAACAGCCAGCCCATTACATTTCTCAATGACATCTGTTTTCAGATCCAAGCCGATAATATTTACATCATAGCCTTTAAGTTCTCTTAAATAATAATACATGGCAAAAGTAAGGTAGGACTTTCCGCAGCCAAAATCCAATATCGTAACTTCCTTCTGCTGATCCAGCTTTGGAAGAATGTCCTGGATAAATTCCAGAAAGCGGTTGATCTGCCGGAATTTATCATATTTCTGCGTGATGATCCGTCCCTCTTTATTCATAACTCCAAGGTCCACAAGGAATGGAACTGGAGTATTTTCTTTGAGAATATACTGCTTCACACGGTTGTGTGCCAGTATCTGTTTCTTTTCACCAGTCTGGGCAGGCTTGTCTTTCCCAGAAGTACTCTGGTTCTGTGCATTACCGGGATGACGTCTGGTCTTAATGGTTACTTTTCCCTTCTTGCTCACCAGAACAGTACCGTCCAGCGTCATCCCACTGGACTGAAGCTGTGAAAAGTGATGCTGCAGTCCCTCTTTCAGATACTGTATCAGTTCCTCACGGTGATAATTCCTGTGAAGTACTTTCGTTCCAACAGTCTCAGAAACCTGGTAAATCACCTGTCCTTTGATTTCTACAGGACGTATCTTCGCTTTGGAAGGCCCTTCTCCTTTGCTTCCGCTTAATACGGCCTGGCATAACTGCTCATTGATCTGTTCGTCTAAATATTCGTCTATTGTTTTCATCTTTTTAATATTATAAAGCTTCCACTATATCTATTGTAAAATTCTGTTATCATATTTTGCTTCGGTCAGGGCTTCCTTCTTTTAATACCAGCCCCGGCATCTGCGTCTCCGGCACCGTCTGCGTGATATTTCGTGAAATAAAAGCACCTGAACAAGATCCTCCAGAAGACCGTCTGACATAGCTTCCATACCTGCCTGCGGGCTGACATCATCCATGATCTTCCTGCCAAGATGATACAGCATGTAGCGGTCCGGATGTTCATCGTACAGCCTGCTGCCCTCGTAATCCAGAAGATCACATTCTTCTTCCACTTTCTCCTGAATCCTTCTGGCAGTCTCCGGATAATAAGATTTCATCAGGGAAAACTCTTCTTCCTGTTCTTTCTCCCCTCTGTAAAGCATGGGATTGGCATAGCTCGCGTAAAATGGATAAAAATCTTTATATATCATATCAGCATTCTGATTCCTTTTCCATTTCACTTCCAGTATATGCAGCATTCCCGGCAGGCGTTAATTATGCAAGTCTTGCAAGCATATTCAAAGTCAGCTTCACACTGTGCTCGATTGCTTTTTTCTCAAATTCACTGTAATCCATCTGCGCACTTCCGTCTGCCTTGTCAGAAATAGCGCGGATCACAAGGAATGGAATCTCATTGAGATAAGCAGCCTGTCCAATGGCAGCGCCTTCCATCTCGGTTGCGTATGCGGCAAACTCAGATACAATACCGTCCTTCACGCCCTGGTCGCAGACAAACTGATCACCGGATGCAATTCTGCCCTCAAATACCTGGATATCCGGGTTCACCTCGCGGCATACCTCTGCTGCTAACTGGCGAAGCTTCTCATCTGCTGCAAAATAAAATACCGGCATCTGTGGAATCTGGCCTTTGCGATATCCGAATCCGGTAGCATCCATGTCGTGCTGCACAACATCTGTAGAGAGAACAATGTCCCCAATATTGATGTCCTTATTCAGGCTTCCTGCGATTCCTGTGTTGATGATTGCTTCTACTGAAAATACGTCAGCAAGAATCTGCGCGCAGATTCCAGCATTTACCTTGCCAATTCCGGAACGCACTACAACGGCTTTTCTTCCAGCCAGAGTTCCCTCATAAAAATCCATGGAAGCTTTCTTGATAATTCTCACATCTTCCATTTTTTCTTTTAAAATGGCAACTTCTTCTTCCATTGCCCCGATAATACCTATGCTTTTCATTTTGTATTCTCCTGTTGTAAATATAATTTAACATTTATTGCCGCTGTCACAAAGTAACCAGCAGCCTTTTACCTCTTGATTCTTCTTTATTATAACAAAACTTCCCCTTATATCCAACTTAAATTTAGAATGGAAACTTATATTATGTTCTGCTATAATAATAGCTGGATCAGAAACTGATCCGATCCTGTTATTTTATAAAAAACAATTGGAGGAAAAATCAATGGAATATAAGACAAAAGGTGTTTGCTCTATGGCAATCCAGTATGATCTTGATGATGAACAGAAGGTTCACAATGTGAAATTTATCGGTGGCTGCTCTGGAAACACTCAGGGTGTAGCAAAGCTTGTAGAAGGCATGCCGGCTAAGGAAGTTATCGCACGTCTGGAGGGAATCCAGTGCGGCCGCAGACCAACTTCATGTCCAGACCAGCTTGCAACAGCTTTAAAAGAGGCACTTTCTTAATTTAAGTTTTGTATTTTTTGCCCCGGGATTTCCCCGGGGCATTTTTACATTTCATAGATTCGCTGTCTGCATCGGCAGACTCAATTGGCAAATAAAAATCAGATATCCGTTCTGTCCCACTTGTCGCACAGGGATTGAACTTCTCTGGAAAATTTCTCCAGGTCTTTATTAGGGCATCCTTCGTTCTTACGGATAACAGACAACAGACGGTGTCCAAGGGCAAGAAGCTTATTGTATGCCCTTGCAGCTTTAGAAGCCTTCTGAACTGCGGAAGGCTTCTGGATGCGAATTCCCTGCGCCTCGTACAGAAATTCCCCTGTGGCCAGGTCAAATTCCGTTCCGCTAAACGGTGCGTAGGCATCGTATCCCATTTCATCCCGCAGTCTTGCGGAAAATACTTCTGTTACACTGTCTTCTCCATGGGTAACAAAGACTTTCTGTGGTTTTTCTTCGAATGCCTTGATCCAGTCAATTAAACCATTTACATCAGCATGACCGCTGATTCCAGGCATCCGGCAGATCTTCGCCGCCACATGAACCGGCTCACCGAACAGCTTGATCTCCGTTGCCCCTTCGATCAGTGCACGTCCTGCTGTTCCCTCTGCCTGATATCCTACAAACAGAATGGTGCTGTCTTCCCTCCACAGATTGTGTTTCAAATGATGCTTAATTCTGCCCGCATCACACATTCCGCTGGCGGATATAATTACCTTGCAGTCCTCATCAAAGTTGATTGCCCTGGAATCTTCACTGGTAACAGAAATTTTCAGTCCCGGAAAGCTGATGGGATTGATTCCTTTATTGATCAGTTCCATGGCTTCTTCATCGAAGCAGTCATACTTATGCATTCCAAAAATATTGGTTGCCTCATTCGCAAGGGGACTGTCAACAAACACCTTAAAGTTTCCATGACCGTGAACCAGGTTCTCTGCTTTGATCTGTCGGATGAAATACAGCATTTCCTGGGTTCTTCCCACTGCGAAGGACGGAATCACAACATTTCCGCCTCTGTCAAAAGTCTCCTGGATAATGTCGGCAAGAAGCCTTACATAATCAGGCCGCTCTCCGTGGCTTCTGTCCCCATATGTGGACTCCATCACCACATAATCCGCTTTTTTGAAATAAACCGGATCTTTTATCAAAGGCTGATTTTTATTTCCAATGTCTCCGGAAAATACAATGGTCTTTTCCACTCCATCTTCCTGAATATTCACTTCGATGCTGCTGGAACCAAGAAGATGACCTGCGTCAATAAATTTTACCCGCAGTCCCTCTCCAAGAATGATTCCCTTGTCATAAGGACAGCCTACAAAGTTTCGGATCACGCCCATGGCGTCTTCCATGGTATAAGCCGGAACAAACTCCGGTTTCCCCTGGCGCTTCGCCTTACGGTTGCGCCATTCAGCCTCAAACATCTGGATATGGGCACTGTCACGGAGCATAATGTCGCAAAGATTGCAGGTTGCTTCAGTGGCATAGATTGGTCCCTTAAATCCTTTTGCGTAAATTGCAGGAAGATTGCCGGAATGGTCCATATGCGCATGCGTCAGAAGAACAAAATCCAAATCTCCCGGCGGCACAGGAATATCCTTATTCTCGTAGTAATTAGGCCCCTGTTCCATTCCGCAGTCTACCAGAAACTTTTTTCCGGCTGCTTCCAGATAATAGCAGCTTCCGGTAACCTCATGTGTTGCTCCAATAAAAGTGATCTTCATGCAGATTCCCCCTTTTACCCAGAACTTTATTTATTTTTCAGCCAGCCTTCACGGCATAGTGTTATGATCTATAATATGCTCAATGGTACTGACAAATTTCGCATTATCCGCCTGGCTCGCCATACTTCCTGCAAGAAGACCGATTGCTGCAAGAAGGATAAAGCCAGACGCTTTTGCAAGCTTGTACCATGACTTCGGTTTCTCAATTTCAATGGGATGTATCATATTCGAAAGCTCATTGACAAAATTGTTCTCTTCCTGAACAGGATCCTGATCATCCCAGGAATCATCCACAGTTCTGCCAATCTCCTCTAATTCTCTTTCCCATTTATCCATTCCCCGGGATCCGGGAAATTTCACAATTTCTGCTGTCTGTGTATCCTGGCTGTTTTCTTTTTGCAGGCCTTCTTTTTTTACGCGCTGCATAAACCTTTCATAAGCCTTATCAATTTCTTCATCAGAGACTGAAGGCTCATCTGCATGGTCTCCCAGAAGGCTTTTCTCTATCATCTTAGCCTCTCGGAACAGCTCATCTTCCAACAGCTTGTCTACTTCCTCATCCTTTATTTCTTTACTCATTATTTTCTCCCAGATTTTTTTCTTTTCTTGACAATTCCACTGCAAGGGTTCATATTTATTAAATAAAAAATGCTATTCAGGAGGATCCTATGAAACATATTATCCTTACCGGCGGTGGTACTGCCGGACATGTCACCCCGAATATTGCCCTGATTCCTGCTTTAAAGGAAAAAGGTTATGAAATCTCTTACATCGGCTCCTACGATGGTATCGAAAAGAAACTGATCGAGGAGCTTGGAATTCCTTATTACGGAATTGCTTCCGGTAAATTAAGACGCTACTTTGACTGGAAAAACTTTTCAGACCCATTCCGTGTTCTGAAAGGTTATTTTCAGGCAAAAAAACTTATGAAAAAACTGAAACCTGATGTGGTTTTCTCAAAGGGCGGATTCGTTACCGTCCCAGTAGTAATCGCAGCCGGAAAGCGTCACATTCCAGCGATTATTCATGAATCCGACATGACCCCGGGTCTTGCAAACAAGCTGTGTCTTTCTTCAGCTTCAAAAATCTGCTGCAACTTCCCGGAAACAGTAAACAGTCTTCCCAAAGATAAGGCAGTCCTTACCGGAACGCCTATCCGCCAGGAGCTTCTTCACGGAGACAAGGAACGCGCCCGCGCATACTGCGGCTTCACTTCCGAGAAGCCGGTTCTGCTTGTAATCGGCGGCAGTCTCGGTGCTGCTTCTGTAAATGAAAATGTACGGAAAATTCTTCCTGAACTTCTGAAAGAATTCCAGGTTATTCATATTTGTGGTAAGGGAAAAATGGATGAAAGTATCCAAATGACAGGTTATGTGCAGTACGAATATGTACAGGAACAGCTTCCTGACATGTTTGCACTGGCAGATGTAGTGATCTCCCGTGCAGGAGCTAACGCAATCTGTGAACTTGCCGCACTTTCAAAACCAAATCTCCTGATTCCGTTATCTGCAAAGGCAAGCCGCGGTGACCAGATTCTCAATGCCCGTTCCTTCGAACGCCAGGGCTACAGCATGGTTCTTGAAGAAGAGGAAATTACGGAATCCACTCTGATGGAAGCAATCCACAGGCTCTATCTGGATCGTGACAAATATATTTCGGCTATGTCCGCAGGTAAAAATCTGAATTCCATTCAGCATATTGTTGAGTTAATTGAAGAATGTACCCGTTCCTGATTGTTACTGCATACCTCTGCGATCCTGCAGAGGTATGCTTTTTCAGTCAAATTATTCTTTGTCCAGTCTTGCAAGCTCTTCCAAAAGCCATTTCTTGGCTCTGAGGACTCTGTTGTTAACATTGTTTCTTGTATATCCAAACTCCCGTGCAACTTCATCAGTGGAAATGTCAAGCATGACCACCCTCATAAAAATTTCATAATTCACTGGATTCTTCTGATGGAGATTCTCAAATTCCATGGTGATATACTGTGCCTTCTCCATACCGAGCAATGCTGCTTCTGCGCTTTCCACACTTTTATATTGCAGTTCAGACACTTCATTATCAAACATTACTTCCCGCTTCACATAAGATTTTCTGAGATAATCTCTGCCTTTATTGGTTGTTTCCGTGACTACCAGCGAATACAGCTTTCTTTCGCTGGACATATCAAGTCTGTCTTTGATTCTGTAAAAATATAAAAATACTTCCTGTGTAACATCCTCCGCTGTAAAATGACTCTGTACAATTCTGCTTGCAAGTTTAACTGAGACATCATAGTAACGCCTATAAAAAGCTCTGAATTCTTCACTATTCATCTCTCGTACCTTGTCCTGATCAGCAGTTCATTTTTTCCAGAATCTCATTCTTCATTTCGTCAGTTAATGTTCCTGGCTCCCAGGCAATTCCAACCTTGTCGCCCTTATATCTTGGAATCAGATGCATGTGAAAATGAAAGACAGTCTGTCCTGCCTGCTCACCATTGTTCTGAACAATGTTAAAGCCGTCGCAGCCCAGTGCATCTGTCATCTTCGTAGCCATTTTCTTTGCCAGAACCATTGCCTTGGCAGCCATTTCATCTGAAATTTCATAGATGTTGGCAGCATGTGCCTTGGGCAGGATCAGTGCATGTCCCTTGCTTGCCGGGCCCAGATCCAGAATTACTCTGAAATCTTCATCCTCGTATAAGGTTGCTGCTGGAATTTCTCCGTTTGCGATTTTACAAAAAATACAATTTTCCATAGTCTTTTCCTCCCAAAAAAGATATATAAATAATACGTTTGTGAATAGCTAAAATCACATTTTTTATTAAAAAATTTTATAGTTTTTCGTTGTCGAGTATTGTCGATTTTTTCAGTACGATTTTGTTTGTCATTTTTTCACACTGATGTTACACTTCCCATGAGGTGATCTTATGCAGAACAATACATTAAAGGAACCAGATGAATCCCGTCTGCTTCTTTCCAGATTTTCTCATGAAATCCGCAATCCCATTTCCCTGATCAACAGTGAGCTTCAGATGATCGAGGAAACACATCCAGAGGTTGCATCCTACCGTTACTGGAATGATATTATGGATAATCTGGAATACACAAAAATACTTTTAAACAATCTTTCTGAGTATAATAATGCTGACAGGCTTATGCCCCGCAAAACAGATTTCCACAGGTATCTTTCCTCGCTTATTTCCAGCATCCGTCCCACATGTGAGTATCTGGGAATTGCACTGGATGTTCAGATTCCGGATACACTGCCTGCCATTTTCATTGATCAGGTAAAATTGAAGCAGGCCCTTCTGAATCTGCTGCGAAATGCTTCCGAAGCCGTTTCACTTCCTGGTGGAAAAATATCCTTCCATGTGGTCTTGCAGGAAGGCTATATTCACATTTCCATAAAGGACAATGGATGCGGCATAGCAGGAAATCAGCTAGACCAGATCTTCCAGCCGTTTGTAACCTTTAAGGAAAATGGAACCGGGCTTGGTCTGGCAATCACCAGGCAGATCATACAGGCACATGGCGGAAGCATTCAGGTAGAAAGCACTCCCGGCCAGGGAAGTGAATTTCATATTCTTCTGCCGGAAACTTTTCCCGGATGATATAGAAGAGCTGCCAGTATAAATCCGCAGACCAGTCCGCCTACATGTGCTGCATTATCCACGCCCGTACTTGTAAAGCCAAAATACAGGGAAAATCCTGCCATAATCATCATCTGACGTACAGAAATGTCCTGAATGCGTCCGCGGCTTCGGATCACTACATAGAGCATTGCTCCCATCACCGCAAACACTGCGCCGGATGCGCCGGCTGATACTGCGTATTCAGCCTTTTTGGTCTCCATCAGGAGAGAGAAAATATTGCCGCCAAGACCGCCCAGCAGGTAAACCAGGATAAATTTCACTTTTCCCAACACCGGCTCCAGGCGCTGGCCAAGTACAAACAGAACCAGCATATTATTGGCAATGTGATAGATTCCAAAGTGAAGAAACATGCAGGTAAATAATCTGTATGTCTCGCCCTCTTCCAGAATCAGCGGCGGATATGCCGCTCCGCATGCGATCATATGTACAGTATTCTCACTGCCTCCTGTAAAATCTACAATCACAAATATCAGTATATTCAGAAGTATAAAAAGAACCGTCACAGGTTCTTTTTTTATTTCCTCCAAGCAATCACCCCGATGAAAATTTTTCAGTTTATCATAGCATAAGAACTTGCATTATTACTTTCTGATAATAACGTAAGTATAGCACAATTTCTCTGATACCTCAATATTTTTATGGCAGGTTATCCTGGACAAAATGCAGGAAATGTAAGGTTTCTTCATTTATTTCAGAAATACATATCTTGCCTGGGCAAAGTCTACCTCGTCCTGATCCTGAAGGCAGTATTCTTCGGAACTCTTTATCATTTTTCCGTTTACAGAGGTTCCGTTCCGTGAATTCAGATCCGTAAGATAATATTCTCCATCCCGTTTTCGGATTTTTGCATGAATTCGGCTTACTGTGGGAAGGTCTATGACTGCATCTGCTGCCGTTTCCATCTTTCCGATCACAGTCAGCTCTTCCTGCAGATAAATAGTTGCAAGCTCCCCTGGTTCCCGGCTGACTAAAGTTGCCGGGCCAGTGACAATGTTCGCGGACAAAACTACAGTTTCTCCAAAATTGGTTTTCTGGCTTTTGGAAGTACAGCTGCTGTTTTCTGTGTAGATTTCTTCCTGTTTCTTTCCAGTTTTTTCCTCAGTCCTTTCAGTTCCATATGTTTCATCTTCAGATATTTCCATATGCTTCAGGGACTGTTTTCCACACTTTCTGCTTTCCTTTGGCATTGGGGTTTCCTGATTTTCGGATATTTTTTGACCTTTTTTCTTCAACAGCGACAAAATCCAGACATACAGCATACCAATGCCCATAGCCACTATCACACATCCAAGCACGGCTGTCACAGAAATTCTGGGCAGATATCCCAGTGTTTCCGCAATAATCACCAGCAATGCCACGGCCGCAACCGAAAGACACCAGATAAAGATTCCTTTCTCCTGGGATTTTCCGGACTTTCTGCTTTCTTTGGCAGGTTCCTCCTGCCACATAACCTCTTCCGGATTTATATTTATTTCTTCTTGCTCCGTCTTCCCGTTTGGTCTGGCTGAAAAGTCAGTACCGGGGTGCGCAGCAGCAACATCCATAAAGCCCGTGTCTGTTCCCTCTTTGTCCGTCTTTTGCCGGGAAGCTGCATTTATGGCCGAGTCTGTTTTGGCAGTCTCAGAACGTTCCTGGTATAATTCCTGTTTAATGTGTTCCAGATGAAAGCTGTCCTCCAGCGCTCTTCTGTATATTCCGTATCCCAGCATTACAGCCCTGGAATCCTCATGATCAAGCAGCGGAAGAATATATTCTGTCAGCTCCTGAAATTCCTGCCGCACATCCTGGTCGTAACCCGGCAAATAACAGAAATACAGCTGTCTTTTCTCCACATCCACATACATATATTCCGGCTTTAGCAACAGCCTGGACGGATTCAGCAAATACTCCGCCATCTCCTCCATGACCTGCACAAAACCGCCAAGGATCATCTGAAGGTCCTCATATCCAATCTTCTTTTCCTCATATAACGAAAGTACAGACTGTTTCGAAGTAATGTCGAAGCAGACCATAAACTGTCCGTCCACGCCCTGCACCCTGCACTTTAAAACGGACGGAATGGTATTTCCCACCAGCATTCTCATCTGATAGGAGGAAGTGTCTGGCTCTTCTTCCTCGTACAGCACCAGATAATTCCCACTCAGGTCTCTTTTATATTCCGCTTTCATTTTTGCTTATTCCCCCTTTATACTTTCTGATGCACTTTTCACTTTGCGAATCCAGGACACAGGATCTATCACTTTCACAGCTTCCTGAACCTTCAGATGACTGCGAAATCCTCCATAAACGGAAAACGTATCCAAATCATACGTGACCTGTACCTTTTTGCCCTCCTCCGCCTGCACCTTCAGATTTTCACTCCCAAAAAAGCCTGTATTCCCAAGCTCATTTCCTTTTTTCAGCGCCGCTTCCCGGCTGTTTCCGTCTGGAACTGCTGCTTCCATACTTCCTGAAAGAGCAGCCTCGTATGCAGCAGCTGTAAGCCACGCCCTGTTATGTACATAAAAAAACAAATATAGCACCGTCATAATTACCAGCAGGATCACAGGCATTAAAAGTGCCGTTTCTATTGCCATGCTTCCCTTTCTCAACTGCTTTTTCAATAAATCAGTCCTCCTATATATCCAAGCAAAAGAAACGGAACAAAGGGAATCTCGGTCTTTCTTCCAGTGCGCGGCAATATGAGCAGAATGATTCCCCACACACTGCAGCACAAAAGCCCCATCATAAATACACCCAGCAGTTCTCCAAAGGTGAGCACGGTTCCAAGAGCTGCCAGAACCAGTCCGTCTCCCATTCCCACTGCTCCTTTTGAAACTACACTCAGCGCGATCAGTGCAGTGCCAAATCCTACGGCCCCAATCCACTCCCAGAATATAGTTCCGTGCCAGAGCGCATTTATGATTCCAATCACAGCAAATATTCCGGTTGCAAGCAGAGAAACCTCCCTTTTTCGGATATCCTTCCAGCTGTTTATTCCCAGAAACGCAAGCACAAAAATCTGTTCCACTTTCATCCCCTCCATGTTTTTCGTTTCTTTCACAAACATGCAGCACAGTACCTTATCCGCATCTTTTGCAGACAGACAGGTTCGCTGCTTTTGACTCTTTTACCAGACGCACCGTTCTTTTCAGTCCGCTGCAGGTTCTGTCATTGTGAAAACGGTTCCCGGATTTGGTAATGTAAACATAGCTTCCCGGCTTCTGGCCTTTGCTGCAGCTTTCGCAGGCATAATATTTCTCTCCGGAATCATTTCTCTTAGAGGAAACCTCTGACCCTGAAATCCGGGAAACCGACAGCTTCAAATGACTGCAGTCCAGGCTCTTGTGGTATACCGTTCCGGAAGCTGTCACATAGACCATTTTCTCCGGGCTTTCGTTTGGATCACTGGTCTCCTCCCAGCTGGCTCCTGTCCACGCATGGACTTTTACGGAATTGTAATTCCATTTGGCTGGGAGCGGTATGATTCCTGCCACAGGCTTATAGGAATAGACATCCGGAAGCGTAATCTCTTCTGTTCCTCCGCTTACTGCATAGGCGTACATTCCTGCATCCTTGGCATTCTGGCACAGCTTGCTCAGATGCTCTGTCTGAAGCTTGTATAAATCCATAAAAGAAATCATAGTTACCATTGTCAGGAAAAACAGAGGCAGTACCATTGCCGCCTCTACAGTAAGACTGGCTTTCTTTAGCTTTGTACTTAAGTTTTTCAAAAAGGCGCACAAAGACGCTTTGCCGAAAGGGTTCCGCACCAAAGCCGGGGATGCTTTTGCGAAATGGTTTCCCAGAGAACTATTCCTTCTTGTTCTTCGCTCTTTCAGAGTCTGTATATCTTTTTGCATAATCTCATCCAATATTCCCATCTCCTTTTCGGAAAAGCATCTCTCTGCGCCTTTTTCTTTATTTTTAAATATAGTGGTATGCTCTCGTAACCGTAAACGTTTTCCGCTTATTTGCTTTTACATCAGCAGACACTTCCATTGCTGTAATGCAGTGATCCAGCTGAAACCAGTTCCAGTTCTTCGCTTCCTGAACAGAAGTTTCCACCATATCCATGCCGCCATCTATTTTCTTTGCCTTGGAACAGGAAAACAGAAAAACCTGCAGGTAATCTTCGTACGATACTCCTGTCTCATCCGTCCTTCTTATGGTGTCCAGGCTGTCGAACAATGCAGGAAGATTCTGCAGGGACAGCTGCCAGTTTACAGCATTTTTTACAAGAGGGACTTTTCCTCCGTCAAAAAGCTCCCGGACATCCAATATACTTTCCGCAAAAGCCCAGCATAAGATCAGTGCACTTTTGATCACGCCAGCTGCCGGAGGAATAAGAAAACTGGCTGCTATAGCCGCTGCGACAGATGTCACCTGTGCCACTTTCACAGGGTCCGCCATAAGGCCTGCCACATTGATTCCTTCTCTCACACGCAAAAGCTTGTTCGCAACTGCTTTTAAATTGGCTTCATCATTGTCCTTTCCGGCAATTATATATTCGATCTGATAATCCAGGTCACCATTTCCCGGATTTATAAAATTCCCCAGCTTTTCCATCAGGTATTGCTGGTACAGCGCCTGGGACGTAATCGAGCAGTCTGCTTTGACTGAGTCTTCCATAGCAAATCCAGCTTCCAGGTTTCGCCCGGAAACCAGCTTCTCCTTGTCTGCCTTCTTATCTGAAATTGCCTTCCATGGAGATATTACCAGATCAAGGATCCCCATTTTCCGAATGCGGCGGATTGCAGGAATTGGATTATCAACCGGCTCAGGCTCATATCTTTCACCAGTACCAGAGGACGAAGTTCCATCCGAAAAGCCGCTTGAATCCACTGTACCCTGTTCATTATTCGTCATTTCGTCAAGCTTCGCCTGGCTTTT
This sequence comes from Blautia acetigignens, assembly GCF_025566865.1. Lineage (NCBI taxonomy): Bacteria > Bacillati > Bacillota > Clostridia > Lachnospirales > Lachnospiraceae > Blautia > Blautia acetigignens. The sequence goes on along the minus strand of NZ_JAOQJM010000005.1, from coordinate 194,062 downwards.
CTCCTGGGCCGAATTCATTTCAGATTCATAGCTTTCAATTGTCCCTTTGTCTTCCAGTTCATTTCCTTTCTTCTCCGCTTCGGTTGTTTTTCTTTCCGTATTCCGGATCTTGTTTAAAAGAAGAGCTGCCCCGTGGCTTCCGAGAGTTTCTTTCATATACTGAACCGCTTGCTGGTAAAAGACCTCACCATCTGCATCTGTCATCAGAAGATAACCGGATATACCGCCCTGCTGCACTGACAATTTCTGACTATTCTGATCCATCACAGGCTCCATATAAGATTCCAGATTATCATACACAGCTGCCAGATTCATTTCCTTTCCCCCGTAAGCCCCATCAACAGCAAACAGGTCATAGTCCTTTAAAAGGTACTTGTTGTATTGTCCAAACAAAGAATATAGTCCAACATCCATACCGTTTAATATTTGTGTTCTTGCCGCTGCCATTCTTACTGACTCGAGTCCTGAGCTCAGTAAAGACAAAATAAGGCCAAGCGTTAGTGCCAGAAAAACTGTAATACTTCCTCTCTTTACCATGGAGCACCTCTCCTTTTTTACTTCATTTTGTTACTGCGGGTTGCTTTAAATCGAGTTGCTTTGTTTGGTGATCTTTGACAGAATATTTTCTACAAGACTGGTAAGCTGGTCTTTAAAGATCATGACCAGACCAATAAGAACTACAAGAATCAGAATAATCTCAACCACACCTACAGCATCTTCCTCCTGCAAAAAATCTTTCGCAAATTCCCGAAGCTTTCTCATCCCTTCACCTCCCTCTGCCTGTAAAATTTCTTTGGGACTGCTTCGGATAAAGTCCGGTGCTTAAGTCCCTCAGATCGGATTTATCCATAAAAGGACAGACAGGCCGGAAGCATGATAATTGCCATTACCACACCAAGCATCAGAACCATGGGGAGCAGAAGCTTTGTTGTCGCTGCTTCTCCAAGAACTTTCGCCTTTCTTTTCCTGTCATCCCAGGCTTCCACAGATTCCTTTTCCAGCATTTCTCCCATCTGGCGGCTGCCTTTCTGGAGATTCTGGATCAGAAGCGTTGCAAAGGTTTTATACTTTACGTGTCCGCAGCGTTCTCCAAAGCGTCTGTAGGCTTCCATTTCGGAAATCCCGCTTTCCATTTCATTGCATGCGGTCACAAGCTCCTCGTACGCTGCTCTTTTTTCATTTTTGCGTTTATAATCTACCGTCATTTTGCGGAATGCATTTCTGACTGTCATACCTGCCTGTACCAGCAGGGTAAATTTCATGATCAGTCCTGGATAATCCATCATCAGTTCCTCATATCTTTTTGCCCTTGCACTCTGCTCTTCCCTGGCAGTCATGACAATGATAGCAAAAGCTGCCGCCATAGTCATAGCTGCAAGAAGATTTCCGGTATTATCGTAAGGAGTTTTCCATTCCAGATTTTTGCCATTCCAGCTGGACGGCAGGTAATAGTAATCTGGATCTGACTTCTGGCTGTTGTATTTCGCAATAAAATCCAGAAGCTTTTTTTCCAGTTTTTCTTCCTCTGTCAGCACTTCCTGCTGCTGGGAATCTTCCTCTTCCATTTCTTTTTCTGGGATTTGAACGTAGATACTGCCTGTTTCTTCTCCTTCCATGGATACCATGAATTTCTCTTCATAAGAATTTTCCTCCTTTTTCAGTTCATAACCATCCTGATAAATTTCTCCGCCGCCTTTGGTACAGGTCATGGCAAGTCCCATTATATTTCCAGTCAATGCAACTGCCAAAAACAGCTTTCTTCCCTTTTGTGTTCCGATTTGTTCCACATGCAGCCATCCAAGCCTGCTTCCTGCCGCAAGGAGAAATAATATAACAAAAATGACAATATGGAGCCACATCCGCTACACCTCGATTTCCACAATTCTCTTGCCCATCCAATACGCAGTTCCATATACAGCCAGGCAAACAGACATGGCGCCAATGCCAAAGGGATTGCCGTAAAGCATATCCAGAAATCCCGGAGATGCCAGCTGAAGATAAAGAATAATTCCTGCCGGCATAAGGCTCATGATCATCTGCTCGGATTTTTTTGCTGCCAGAGTGGATTCGATTTCTTTTTTCACATCAATCTTATCTCCCAGCATACGGGCTACCTTTTGAATGACATTTCCAAGATCACCGCCGCTTCTTTTGGCTGTGTACAAAATAGAAGCAAAATTCTCAATGTCCTCTACCCTGCATCTTTTTCCAAGGTCCAGGAACAGGTCTTCCACCGGAACGCTTACCTTCTGCTGATTTTCTATGTATCGGAATTCGCGCACAATGTCCGCATTTTTCTCATATAACTGCTCCAGATCCCGAACACATGCAGAAACCGCATTTTCTACCGAATAGCCTGCCTGCACTGCCACGCTCATAGAATTTAAGGCATCCCGGAACTGGTAATTCAACCGGCGCTTTCTCTCCCGGATCAGCTGTTTCTTTTTCCATTTCAGATAAAGGACTGGAAGAGGAACTGCCAGAAGCAGCATCCATATATTTTTATAAAACAGATAATCCACCACTAGGCAAAGAATAACACACTCAGACACATATCTGATGATTTCCTTTACCGAATACTGATACTTTTCATAATCCGTGTTTTTACCGTTCATAGTTTCACCCCCGCACGTTCCAGTTTTTCCCGGTGCATCAAAGGCTCCATCTTTACAAGACCTTTTTCTTCCTGCCACTGATATAAGGGCTGGATCTTGATCTCGCCATCTTCATAGCCGCACACCTCCGAGATTTCCAGAAGCTTTCGGGAGCGGTCCCGCATACGTCCCAAATGAATCAAAATGTCCACCCCTGATGCAATCTGCCTGCGCACTGCCTGTAAGGGAAGATCCAGTTCCGCCATCAAAGTCATGATTTCCAGTCTTGCCAGCATATCCCTGCTGCTGTTTGCATGAGCCGTTCCAAGGCTTCCCTCATGTCCGGTGTTTAGCGCCTTTATATGGACTCCCTATGTTCCCATCATGCAGAAATACAATATCTGTACTTAATATACACTGTATATAACGTTATTATCTTGCCATTCCACAGTTGCAAAAAGAAAAGAGAGCCTTTCACAGCCCTCTTTCATATTGACTTTCTCATTCATTTGTCATACTTAACAGTTTGGCAACCAATGTCTCTAAACTTTTTCCCAAAAATGGGACAAAGTCTGGTATTGCACCAAATGCCATCCCAATTATTATCATTCGCCCACATTCTCTTGCAGATTCCAATGCAAATCCATAACTCAAAACACCTGTCAGAATAAATATAATTGATAAAAAGTAAAGCAAAATATTTCCCAACATCATCGGAATTTTTAATAACCAGCGAATCAATGTCATTACTGCAAGAATTAAATATAAAAACACTTTTATTATGTACTTAACCAACATTTTTAATCCCTCACTTTTTTTTCTTTCCGGACAGCAAGAATCTTGCCATCCGGACTTCCTTTTTTTTGCTATCCGGACTTCCACTTTTTTGCTATCCGGGCTGCAAAATTCTTGCTATCCAATGCAGTTCATTATCCTTTTGTGTATATCATTTCCGTCAAAATCATCTCTTCTGCATCATGACAAATGGCATTCATCCTCCTTGTCCATTCCATGTTGTCCTGCCTTTTTAATTTCTCTGTAATTCCTTGTTTCTCCATCATCTGTTTTACTAATTGTTCTTCCCTATCCCTTGCTTCTGCATCAATCTGATTCAAATGCTCGACAAGTTTTCCTTGTAACAACAATATTTGATATTTTGCCTTTCTGTGTTCCTGTAAATAGCTTTTACGAAGCATCCCATATTTCCCATAAGTTGGTTCGATATCTGTAAGTGCCAATTTTGGCAAATAATAATCACCACATAACATATAAGTAAGTCCATTTTTCTCATCATAAATTTCGTTCTGCATAAAATATTCTCCTTTTCTTCCTATAATTGGTCGTACATCTTCAACAGTGTTCCCTTTTTCATTTGACTATATTTCACCTGTAATTCTTCATATTTTTTCTGAAGACTTTCATATTCGTTTTTCGGAACACTATCGGATAATTTCTGTTCTAAACTCTTAATCCGTGCTTCCTGTGCTTTTGCAATAGCATCACTTTTAGGATTTCGCAATATCATTCCCTGTTGTTTTTCCTTCAATTCCATCATGACCTGTTTCACATTCGGATTATTATAGAAAAAACCTCTGGAAAGTCCTGTTAGTTTTGTAAGTTCAGCAACTGAAATTTTTATATTTTTTCTATACATTGTTTCAATAGCTGTTATTGCTGTTTCCGTCATTTCCGCACTTTTTTCTTTTGCCAGTGCTACCATTTTATCGTGTTTCTGCATTTTCCTTTTCCCTCCTGTATTGTGCTAATAATTCATTCATTTCATCTCGTACAGCCTTTGTATCCTCCGCTAATGCTTCGTTTCTTAACCGCCGATAATGTGGTATGGTTCGTGTATCCTTATGCCCCAACAGCCTTGCAATGCTATCATCATCTAATTTCATTTCTGTAAGTTTTACTCCAAAAGTATGTCTAAAACGATGTGTACGAAACTCAAAATAATTTCCATTATCATCCCTGATATCATTTTCATAAATCATGATATTTACATGATATTTCAGCATTGAATCTGTATACAATTTTCCATTATCTTGCAGAAAAATATATTCTGAATCTGGATGCTCCTTTTCTGAAACTTCTATTGCTTTTCTAATCAATTCTGCCAGCTGATTGCTAACTGGTCTTTTATATTTCCTTGTTTTCTGCTGGATAATAGTTATAAAATAATGTCCAGATTTCTCAGATAAGCAATCCCTTCGCAAAGTCAACGTATCCTCTATTCTTGTACCGAGCATCTGATGTATTATTAAACATCTGCCTAACTGGGGCTTTAATTTTGTTAATGCACAATTAAATCTTCTGATTTCTGCATCTGAATACGCTTCTGGTAAAGCGTTGTCATATGCTCTGCAATCACTGGACAGAAAAAGGTTGCATATATTTCCTATTTCCAGTTCACGCCCTATTTCATCCAACAGATTATCCAAAACCGACAGCTCTGTCGTGTAACTGACTGATGTAAGACCAGTATCCGTTTTTACATAAACCAGATAATCTTCTATCATATCCCTGCTAATTTCTGTAAAGTGCTTTACTTCTGGGAATCGATCATACATGAAACTAGCAAACCGACGGAATCCACGCAATTCACCTTTTATACTACCCATTGCTTTTGTCTGGCAGTGGCTATACAATATTTTCTTTATTATCTCTTTAAATTCTTTCTGCCTGATCTCACGAAAATCTAATCTATATCTTCCACGAATCGGATTACTCCTTGGCACAATATCCAACTTTCTCATATCCCATACATCTTTTTCATTTTCTGGAATATCTGCTGTTTTACACTTCACAACATACTCATAATACATTTTCAGAAAAGAAATCTGAGCGCTACTTTGTTGCTCAACATTCCGCCTATCCGGTCTATTTCTTCTAACATACAGCGCCAATCCTTTTTTATATAAAAATGCTTTATAACTTCTCTCCAGTTCTTCCCATTTTTTATCAGTGATGCTACTACAACTTGTACACTTCTCATTCAGAAATTCTTTCAACAGATCAAATCTGTAAATATCATTTACTACTGTTGATAATGACAAACGTCTACATCTATCATCGATATACCCATAAATCTCATCCTGTATCTTTTCATTATGAATCTCTGATATGTAGTACACCCTGTTTTCCTTCCATTTCAGTCCTGCCAACTGTTTTTCTGTAGCTTGTTGATAACAGTCATACGAAATCAAATTAATATTACCTTTCATCATCTTCTGCTCCTTTCAATTTAAATGACTGATTTTTAGAGAAATATTTATCTTCAGCCGATACAATACGTTCCGGCATGAAATCAATGTACTGTTTTGTCATATTCTCACTTGAATGTCCTAGATAATCTCGTACCCCTTGTATAGAAACCCCATTTCCGTACATTGAAGTTGCAAGGTTATGTCTGTAATCGTGTGCTCTAAAGATATAATCTCCGCAGGCAATCCCACGAACCTTACACTCCCGAATCATCTGATTTGAAAATGTCTGTCCATTAAATGCACCACCCTTTTTATTTTTGAATAAATACTCCCCATTTTTTATTCCGTACTTTTTTTCATAATCATTCACCAGTCCAACCAATAAACTGGGAACAGGAATGACTTTTTCTCTCCGCATTTTGCTTTGATATATGCGCATCCAATTCTCATTGCCTTGTGAATAAAAGGCTCCCGATTTTATTGTACAAACCTCGCTTTTCCTAATTCCTGTGCAAAACAAAATCAAATACATCAACTGTAAATGCTCTGGGAATGCCGGCAGCTCCTTAATCAGATGAGCAATTGTTTTTTCTGGAACACTTCTTTCATTGTGTTCTGAAAAACCTTTTTTTAAAAATCGTTCCGGATAAAACTTCAACACTTCAATATTTTTCATTTTCAAAAACTGTAGAAATGTATGCATATGTGTGATATATCGGTTAAAAGTAGAATACTTAATATCGGACTTATCCAAAACAGACACATAACCCTCTATATCTTGTATCTCCAGTTCAGTTACTTTCTTACTCTGTCCATCCAGATATTTTAAAAATTGTGAAATAAAACTTATTGTATTTCGGATATTTGATAAAGACAGATCCGATATCCCGACCAAATATTTTGCGTATAATTGTAAATACCAACGATTTTCTTTTTCGTAAATATTAATAAATGAAAGGCTTTTAACAGGTGAACTAGCATTGATTCTCGATTTATCAAACTGAAACCTATCCATATACCAGATACACGCTCGCCAATTTGTCTCTGAATCTGTCAGAAATAACGTTCTTCTCGCAAACTCAACAATCTTAGAAGCCTGTTTTTTTATAATTTCCGACTCCTTGTTTAAATACAGATAAAATCTGTTTTCGTCTGCCTGTTCCATTTCTTCAATATCATCTATTCCGTACTTATCGCAAAATCGTATAAGTGCTTTTAATGGTTCTAAAAAATATCTTCGATGTCTTTGTACCTTATCCATATTCAGAATTTCACACAGCAATATTTTTGTCTGTCGCACCAACTGTGATGAATGTATCCTCGTTAAGTCCCATAACAAATCATTCTTATCAACCACCTGACGGAAAGATTGTGCTTTCTTCTTATTGGGGACATACAGCAAAAACAATTTGTCTTGCTTAAAAAACTCCTGTTCTACAGAGAAGGGCTTTCCTTGTGAATAGACATCCGGCATATTTTCTATTTTTAAACGATCAAATAAGCTCAGTAATTCCGCTTTATATTTTTCTGAAATATCCTCTTTTTCAAGAGAGTCCATATACATTTTTCTCGTTTCATAGTTAATATCTGCAGTACACTGTATATCTGTATACTGAAAAAATTTGTATAACCGGTTATAGTATTTTGCTTCTCCAGTCGTAACTAAAGATATTTCTTCCTTTAATTTCTCAGGTATTTTTTCCTGATATAACTTCGGAACAATTTTTAATACTGCCAAGGTAATCCCTCCTTCCTTTTACAGAAAATCTGCAATTTGGTATAAATTTTCATTATTTGAGTAGTATTGATCTGTCGCTTCTACCAATCGTTCATTATTTTCACCCAAGTATTTAATGGTAGTTTCAACTTTCTTATGCCCCAGGGCAAAACGAATGTCATTCAAATCCCATCCTTCTTTTCTTCTTTCCTCCGCAAAATAGTGTCGGAGCTGATGCGGATGGGAATTGATATCCGTTTTTTTGGATAGCCTTTTCAACATGCTATACACAGAATCCGCATCTAATGGCTCTCCTTTGTTTTTTCCAGTTAATTTTGTAAATAGATACTCCGAGTTCATCAGACTTTTTCGGTTATCAGAAATGTACTTAACCAAGAACTCAAAAGTTGTATTACTTAACAAAGCCATTCTATATTCTGCATTTTTTGCTCTTGCCAAGTTGGTATTGGATTCACGATACCTTACCCGAACCGTCCTTCTTTCAAAATCAATATCTTCGGTATAATGGATTCCTAGAATTTCCCCTAATCTAAGACCGGTTTCTGCCATCATTGCTATCAGCAATCGATCTCTATCATTCGTACAGGCATTTATCAGCTCCTGTATTTCTTCGGATGTTATTTCTTCCAGATTAGGTTCTTCTTCTTTGAAGAAACCTTTAAACGAATTCACTGCATTTTGATGATTTACTCCCATACTGTCAAAATATGATACTTTTTTTACTCGTAAGACTTTAAGCATTGACAAAACATCTTCCAGTGCCAAAAACTGGTAGTATCTGAAGACTGCACCAAGATACATATTGCAGGTCTTATTGCTCGTCTGTGTATTATGCTCAGTATGCTTTCCACTCTTAACCCAATACAAGAAATCAATAAAATGTTTATTCTGCTCTGAATAGGATAGCAATGTAATCTCATCCAATCCTATCGTTTGCTCCTGCAGATAATTGTAATAATATGAAAGTGCGAAGGCTGCGGATTTTACAGTATTCGGAGAAGTATTAATCTGATCCAGATGCTTCAAATACTTTGATGGAAGGATTTCAATTTCTTCAATATCAGAAATAATCAAAAAACGTGGTCTATTATCTTTCAAAACCGAAACAACCCTATATTTCAATCCACAGCCCTCCTTCCTTTCGTTTTGATTTGTTTGACTTCTTTGACTTCTTAATTCTACATTATACACAAAGAAGTCAAAATGTCAATTACGTTTTTGATTTCTTTGACTTTTATAAGAATATCAATAAAGCATTTTTTGATTTCTTTATGTTTTAAATTGATTTTTAGGGATATAATTGATAAGATAAAATACAAGAAGTCAATTTATACAAAGTCAAAGAAGTCAAGAGGAGATTTGCATGAACGAATTTATATCAAATTCAGGCACACTAATAAATCCTGACAGCGTTTACGATCAGGAAAGATTCATCAATATACTTCAAATCATTTTACAGAAAAAAACACAAAAAGAATTATCTGAACAAACAGGCTTAAATAATGCAACCATTTCACGAATGCTCAACGGTGCCCGATCTGGAAGACCATATAAAAGCACTATTGATAAAATTGCAAAAGCCATTGATGATCCAGAACTTATCCAAGAATTATATGATGCAACGGGATATTCTTCTAAGAAAATACAGGAACGGAAAAAGATAATTGCAGACAATGGATTTTCTCTGGATCTCTCTACTGTTCAGGTGCATGAAAAATTTTTTTCTACCTTAATGCGTGGACTTTCCATGATGACAAGTCTGCATAAAGTTGAATGGACAATAAAATCCGGAACACCCAGATCATACGATTATTTAATTGAATTAAAAGAGGGAACTATAGATTATTGGTATATTAGATATGTAGATAGAATTACTTCTGATGAAGAAAGAAAAAAAGCCTTAACTGCCATTTATGGAGAATTTGCAAAATTGAAATTGGACGGAAAAATCAAAGTTTCTTGCGCCACTCCTTCTTATGAAGATTATGATTATTTTGTTACAATTCCACCATACCAATTAAATACAAATGCTTCAATTATATATTTTGATTCTGAACTCGAAAGATTTGCAGACGAAACCTTTTTAGAGACAGCTTTACCACTTAAAGAAAATATTCCTGTTAAGGATTTTTGTAATCTTACCGAATCACTGATACTATAACTATTTGATTTTATCACAGAGAGAGTTACTTATGGCTCTCTCTTTTTTTACACTTCCTCCTCCCACGTTCCAACTCATTATGGCTAATCATTTTCTAAAGCAAGATCCGCCTGTGTTTAACAATATTGTCTTTCCGACAAATGTTCTTTCATCAGGTTTTTATCTTGCTGGGGATTCCCCAAACCCATTTTTCTATTTATGCCGAGGTCTCAGTATACACTAGAGCAAGATCCACCCCGGTAATACCATATCGCTATTTTAGCAATATGATATTTTCCGGACGTAGGATTCTTGCTGAGGATTGTGCTCCCCAGTTCCTCACATTCAGCATAAATATACACTTGGTTCCCCGAATTTTTCCGGTCACAACACAGGAATATAAAATAGACTAAATATCTCTATATCCCTGTGAAATCACTATGTGATTTTAAAAACAGCAAGGACAGGAAGTGTGGATACACTTCCGCAAAATTGCCAATTTCGGAGCCATATCCAAAATTGAAAAATACATAAAAAATCAAAAATCCGAAACTTTCCTTAATATCCAAATTTATAATTTTTGCAGATTATCAAAAAACCAATATGAAAATTTTACAAATTTTGTACCACCTGTAAAATTCTCATATTGGTTTTCATTCAACTTTTATGGATTTGGAATATTCTATATTTTCCAAATATTCTGTGCATTAGCTAAGAGCCATTCTGCACGATTTTCTATTTCATGTTCGTTCCAATCATTTTTTTGAAGTACGTCATGTAATGTATAAAGTCCGCTCGCACACAAAAGTAAACCTGGTTTATTTTGTCCCTTTCCCGCCTTTTTTACATTCCATGCAGCATCACGTATAGATATTTTTTATTTACCGTATCGTTTGATATCCACCTGTGACAGTGTATGAACAGTGGCTTTAAGCGTTCTCAAATTTACATTCTATTTTTAATACTGTCAAACTTGAATTTTACGGTAGTTAATTCAATTTCAAACGAAGAATTATTACCTGTTTCTTCTTCTCTGCAACCTTCATAGATACTTTTGTAACAAAAGAAAGTTTCTTCCCTAACATCTTCAATGCTTCTGGAAAGAATGTCTTTTCTTCCAATAATTCCATACTACATTTGTTTGCAAATTCTTTGCTATCGTTAATACCAAAATACATAATAGCACTTGCATTTCCTGTACGTTTGATAAACCAGTTCGTAAACTTTAATCCACTCTCACTTGTAGCGTCAAACAACATCTCACCTTTTGGAAATGCTTTTCCACACCCCTTAATAAATGCTATGATTTCTTCTTCATGGAAATATTGGAACACACCTGACACAATTAGCAGTGTAGGAAGCGAATTGTCTATTTCCTTTACCCATTCCAATTTAAACATATCGCCTGCAATGAGCGTTTCATTTTTTCGCTGACCAAATACTTTTTTTCTTGCCTCTATTACTTCTGGCAAATCAGCCTCATACCAATGTACAGTTCTGTTTTCAATCTTATCACTTAAACGGTCATAAGCAGTCTCTAATCCTGCACCAAGATATACAATATTACTTTCTGCGTAACTTTTTGCAAACGCAGTAACTGTTTTGTCCATATTGTAATAACGTGCTACCGATGCCATATTGCTATATTCAGAAGAACCTTTATCTGCACCTTGTGGTAAATACTTCTCCAACTCAAGAGCCTTTTCATCCATAAAATATTCTGGAAATTTTTTAGAGATATTGATTCTTGCCACTAACGGAACAAATAACGTATTTGCAACACCATCAAATTTATTCATAATCTACCTCTTTCTTTAGTTAGTTTTTGCTGACCAATCTAACATATGAAGTTTATTTTGTAAAGTATCTATCACTTAGAAAAATTCAAATTTAATAATTAGTTTTTTTCGCAATCAAAACTCCAACAGGAGCTAAACCGCCATCCACCAAATTCACTTTGACGACTATAAAGCCATAATCCGTAATAAACTCACAAAAATTTTCCTTGTTCCATTCTTTGTATGCTTTAAATCCTGTAATAGACATCAATCGCTTTCGTAAACCACTTGATTTTTTCTCTGCCCATAAGAAGGTTGGTGCGTACAAAATACCATCTTTTTTTAATACTCTACGAATTTCCTGCATTGCTTTTTCAGGCTCTGGCATAATGTGCAGTGCATTTGAAATTACTACACAATCAAAATTTTCATTCTCATATGAAAGTGCCGTTGCATCGGCTACGCAAAAACTAAGTTTTTCTGTTGTACCTCTCCTTTTCGCTTGCTTAATCATATTTTCCGAAAAATCGGTTGCCGTCCAGCTATTAGTACAATCAGACAATGGGAAAGATAGCTGCCCTGTTCCACAAGCTAATTCTAATACATTCATATCAGATTTGAGATAATCTCTAATATATCCGCAGATTGCATTATAAAATTTCTTATCTGACTCCATCAAAGGTGCATATATTTTTGCAAGTCGTTGCCAATAACCCTTGTTTGCCTTGTCTTTCATATCAAAATCTCCATTTTATTCAATAATACAACTTCCGATTTGAATGAGTCCAGCAAGGGGCTAATGCCCCTTATGCTTTTCTCTTTTCTTTTGCTGTTTCATTTCAAACTTTCGCAGTTCTTCTCCTGCAGTGTTTCCTTTGCATCTTCATTGAAATGATAACGGACAACATAGACTGTCTGCCCGATTTTCTTTGTAAATGTGTTCCCCTCTGTTTTTGTATTCATCATTTTTTCCTTTCCTTGAATCCCCGGCAAAGAGTCATTCCATTGTTCTCTGTCAGGACACTATTCTTTAAATCAGGCCCAAAATGGGCACTTCCAGTTTCGTAGGCTACCTATATATAGCCTTTTCATTTTTGCTTGCAAAAAGCCTTGTGATCACAGCACTTTTTTAACGTAAAAATCATTTTAATATGCTTCTATCGTGTTGTTATACTGAGAAGCCCGACAAGGAGTAGGCGCTTAAAGGTCACTTCCAGGCACTTTATAGGCATTAAATAGGCACTTAGAAATACCTGTTTTCCTACTCCTCTTACTTATCCTTGCATTTTTTGATATAGCTTCATCAATTCTGCAACACACTCTTCTTCTGTCATTTTTATGCCAAAGCCATAAGCTGCCATAACTGCCTTATCATTTGCAATATGTGCTTTTCTTAATTCCACTGGCATCGTTAAAGGATCATACAAATCTGCGAGACTACTGTCTGGGAAAAGTGCTCTGGCATCCAAAATTCCATGTGCTGTTTCTTCGATTTTCTGTTTCTGCTGTTCTGTTGGCTCCGGCCATGGAAAATTGTTATATACGATTTTTGCAGAATATCTATAGTCACTCTTTAATCTACCACACACTACTCGCGTCCATGCCATGTGTACGTTAGAGGTAATAATTCCAAATGTATACAAATCAGCGTTTGGAATACACTGGACAGAATCCGTTATAATCGTTTCTGGCGATTCATATCCCATCGGTATATATCTTCTATTTTCCGATGATACCCTTGGTACAATTATATATGGTTCATCTGGCTGTCTAATTTGTTGAAACAATGTTGGTGAATCCGCACTTTTTACAGTAACAGCTTTTGTGCTTTTCAATCGAAATTCACGAACCTGTTGAACACGCTTTTTTATCATCGGCAACTTGTTTAATTCTTTTGGAGAAATATCTCTCAGCCATAAGCAATATCTCTCTTTAGAATTTATAAATTCCTCTGCTCCATAAACCCTGCGAACGAACTTTTTAGATTCTGGCTCATTTTGTATGAGTTCATCTTTTTCGTCTGGTGACAAAAACAAATATCCCCCATCCACTGGTTTATTTCCATTTGTTATCTTAGGGACATTACATAATGGATTAGTACGACTGTTAATAAAAGTAATCGGAGCATCTATTAGGTACGGACTAATTTGTACCGTTTCTTCAAGCGCTCCATTATCATACAAACGACATTTTCCCTTTGACATTGATGTGCTAAAACCTATAATAACGCAATGAACCGCCGCTTTTAATTTTGCCTCACTTCCCCATACAAATGTCCTGTGTGCAAAATCTATATGAATATCAAACTGTTTATATAGTTCAGCCCAAACATAAGCCACCTGCTCTCCCTGTGTAATGGAATTAGTAGAAACAAATGCCGTTCTAACCTCTGAACCCTCCATCATTTTTGCAGCCTTAAAATACCATGCCGCAACATAGTCGATTTTACCTGCCGTTGAAGTTGATTTTCCATTTTCGTCTACATATACATTCTCAATGTCTTTCTTTTGGCTTTCTGATTGATACGAATATCCAACAAACGGTGGATTCCCCATTATATAGGACAATCGTTCTACCGGAACCACTTCATTCCAATCTATCCTAAGTGCATTACCCTCCGTAATATTTACATACGTCTTCAACGGAAGAAAATCATCATTGAAGCCATAGACAATATTTTTGGTTTCTTCCAACATCTGCGATTCTGCAATCCAAAGAGCTGTCTTTGCAACGGTAACAGCAAAGTCGTTGATCTCTATTCCATAAAATTGCTGGATAGACACTTTGATTGGGTTATGGACTTCTCCCAATGTTATCTGACCGCCAACTCTTTCACGAATCACCTCATTCTCCAGCCGCCGCAACGACAAATAGGTTTCTGTGAGGAAATTTCCAGAACCACACGCCGGATCTAAAAACGTGAGAGATGCAAGTTTATTCTGAAATTCATCCAACCTCTTTTCTTTTGTTCTCCGAACAGTAACCGCTTGAATCTCCTTAAATTCTTTTTTCAAATCATCAAGAAACAGCGGATCTATCACTTTATGAATATTCTCTATGGATGTATAGTGCATCCCGCCAGATCTTCTTGTTTCCGGATTTAAAGTAGATTCAAAAACTGCTCCAAAAATAGTCGGTGAAATATCACTCCAGTCAAAATCCTCAGATGCTTTCGTCAAAAGCAGGTCTTTGATTTCTTCTGTAAAAGGTGGGATTTCTATTGTTTCATCTGCAAACAGACCACCATTTACATATGGAAATTGTGCAACATCTTCTTCAAGATATTCATCCCGTTCAGCGATTGGAGTATCCAGCGTCTTAAACAGTTCAATCAATGCTCTCCGGCAATCTTTTACATCATATGCTTCTAAGTAATCATGAAAAATATCCCGATGTTCACCAAATATGCCAGCATCCTCTGCGTACAGACAGAATACTAAACGCACACAAAGAGCGTTCAAGCTCTTCAACTTATGTTCCCTTTTTTCTTTCTGTTCTGCTGATTCCTGTTTTTCATTTCCGTCCGGTATCTTGTATTGCTTCAGGAAAGCATCATAAATCAGACCAACAATATCGCCAGCCTTAATAGAAACTTCCATCTCATGAGATAACTTTTTTACATCCTGCTTTACCAGAAAATCAAGGAGCAGATACTTGCTCTGCAATTCAACCAACGCTATTTTAACAGGTTCCGGTACCCTGGCATTCATATCATATATCCAAATATCCGAAAAATTACAAGTTATGATCCATCTTGCTTTTTCATCATACGGAAGATTGTCATTATAGCGTTTCGCCTGTTCATATGGTGTTAAATCCACATCTCCAGAGTTATGTATTTTCTGATCAAGTGACTTTCCCAGACTTTTCTGTTCAATGATGACATGTGTTTCCGGGATATATACGTCAATCCGCTTTGTATTCCCATTTACGATTACTTTCTTCTCAAAATTTACACGCTCTGTGGGATTTTCCATCCCCATTACATTGGATAAAAATTCCAGCCAATAAGAACGACCATCTTCATCCTCATTGCCACGTCCCATCCATCTATTGATAAACTGGTGAGCCGCTTCTCTTTTTTCAGCGTCTGTCATGCTTTTTTCCTCCTAAATAATCGTGCATTCACAAATCTTTCTCCGACTATTTTTACATATCATATCCACAGTATATCATAAAATTATTACAGAACAGCATTCATATATCATTATTTGTATTGTGTCTGCACACAAGGAACTTCTACCGTCAAATCATAATAATATTGATACATGATCATGTTATCTTTTGCTTCTATATACACTCTCTGAGCTTCTTTCATCAAGTTATTCCAAATATCTTTCCATTCACTAGGAGCTGAATCTAAAAACCACATATTATTAAATGACATTTCTATCGTCCCCCATAAATCATCTTCTTTACGCTCAGTTTTTATATTCATCTGCATATTTCGTGCAATTTCCAATGCATCTTTTTGTAAAAAAGTGAACTTCACTACTTTTTGAGGATCTGGAACTTTCTTAAAACGACGCATATGAGCTTCTGCCTTTTTAATAATTGTTTCCAATTGTTCATCATGCCATTTTTTATCCTCTAGTATCTCTTCTTCTGACATTTGCGCTTTTTCTTCATTAATTTCTCTTTGCATTTCTTCCAATTCACGCTGTGCAATATCATAATATTTCTTTTCAATCACCATAATCTCCCAACTCCATAAAAAAAGAAACAGTCAACATTTTCGTTACAACTGTTTCCTTTATTTTTGAAGTCCCCGGAGCATTTGTATCACTACATTCTGTTCTTTTTCATCAAGATTATTCCAAATATTCAGAACCTCTTGTTGTGATTCTGATAAGCTTACTGGAACATCCATTCCGGCAA
Organism: Blautia acetigignens; assembly: GCF_025566865.1. Classification (NCBI taxonomy): domain Bacteria; kingdom Bacillati; phylum Bacillota; class Clostridia; order Lachnospirales; family Lachnospiraceae; genus Blautia; species Blautia acetigignens. The sequence goes on along the minus strand of NZ_JAOQJM010000005.1, from coordinate 177,725 downwards.
AGAATTGTGCCATTGTTACTCCCAGTGCATCACATATCTTTTCTACAGTAGGCATGGTTGGTAAACTTTCTTTAGCAATAATTTTTCCAATCGAAGATTGAGATATACCAGTCAATTGTGACAGCCGATATTTACTCATATCACGTTTTTTACATAAAGCTATAATATTGTCCGCAATATAATCCTCTGTACGCAAGTAAATACACCTCTTTCCGATAGTAGTTACCTTAATTGTAACTAGAAATCCGCAAAAATATTAGAGATGTATCTTACAAGTATTTACTAAGGGAAACAGTAGTATTAAAACAAAAAAAATAGAACTATATAAAGTTGTATTCCATTAATGTCAGCTTATTATCTAAATGCTCATATTCTCTTTGTACCTCTTCAATTTTATCATATAGTTTCAGCACTGTCGAACCCTTTATCATTTTATTTTCTTGGCACATCTGCCGGAATTTTTCTTTGTACCCCCGCAGTATTCTTCCTTTTTCCTCTAATTCCTCCAGTGTTTTAATTTCCTCTTTATCTGCCATGTATTTTCCTCTCAGACATAATTTTTAATACATAAATAATAACCTTTTTTTCACTGTTGTTCAATTATAACTTATCGCCTTTTTCTCCCATCAATCGACAATCTTCTTTTTGCTATATACATATGATATACTTCTTTTTATACAACCAATTACTATTGTATAGCTCACCATTTTTTTCTATCTACAACACAAAAAAGTCAAGTTGTGATGGAAAGGAGGTGAGGACATGGAAATAAATTATGCACTTATAGGCAAACGTATAAGAGAAACCCGCAAACAACGAGGATTGTCTGCCGAGGAGCTGGCTGAAATCGCTGATCTTTCTACTGTTTATATAAGCTATATAGAAAATGCCAAGCGTAAACCCAGTTTAGAATCTTTAATCAAAATTAGCAATGCCCTTGAAATTACTATTGATGAATTACTCTATGGAAACTTGTTATACAATCCTACGGAATATCAAACTGATATCGATTTATTAATGGCAGATTGTACCAGCACTGAAAAACGTTACATATTCGAGGTTCTTTCAGCCATAAAGAATATTTTACGAATCAATGATTGGCATCTATCCTCAAAACACAATTACGATGCTGATAACCCGAATGATTATTAAATCATTCAATAACAATCAAATATCTATTTCTACATAAACCATCCGTTAATCACTTAACTGATGGTTTATGTCTTTTTCAATCCAAAAATTCTATGATAGTTATATCAACTATAAAGGATGTCGCTATTGATGAAAGAAAGTGAAGAACGAAGCAGTAATATTGATGAACAGAAAGCCAGAATCCGGCAAAGATACAAAGGTATTGATCCAGAAGAACTGGAAGTAATTCCGGCACTTCCACCAGAGGATATTTTTAAAACAGAAAAAAAACTACGAGTAGCTGTATATGCAAGGGTATCTACGGATGATCCACGCCAAACATCCTCATATGAATTACAGAAAAATCATTATCAGGATGTAGTAAATAAAAATCCGAATTGGATGCTTGTCGAAATATATGCCGACGAAGGCATTTCAGGCACTTCGCTTCAACATAGAGATGCATTCAAAAAAATGATTGAAGATTGTGAAGCCGGAAAAATTGATTTAATCATAACAAAAAGTGTATCCCGATTTGCAAGAAACGTTGTTGACTGTATCCGATATGTACGAGAGCTTTCTTCACTCCGTCCACCCGTCGGTGTATTTTTTGAAACAGAGCATTTAAATACTCTTGATCCCAAAAGCGAAATGATTCTGTCATTCATGTCAACACTTGCACAGGAAGAAAGTCATACCAAAAGTGAAATTATGAATTCTTCCATTGAAATGCGTTTTCGTCGGGGAATATTCCTTACACCTCCTCTGCTCGGATATGACCAAGACGAAAATGGAGATCTTGTAATCAATCCACATGAAGCTAAAATTGTGCAGCTTATTTTTTATATGTATCTGAATGGAAGCAGTACTCAACAAATTGCCGATTCTTTGACAGAACTCGGTTGTAAAACAAAAAAGAATAATGATGTCTGGTCATCCAGTACCATACTACAAATCCTTCAAAATGAACGCCATTGTGGGGATGTTCTGGCGAGAAAAACATGGACTCCTAATTATCTTGACCATAAATCAAGGAAAAACAATCAAGACCGTAATCAATACAGAAAAGTCGGACATCACGAAGCTATTATCTCCCGAGATGATTTCATAGCTGTTCAAAAATTAATTACAAATGCGAAATATGGAAATAAAGAGATTTTACCAGAATTACATGTGATACAAGAAGGCTCTCTAAGTGGATTTATAAGCATTAATCCAAGATGGTCTGGATTTAAAGCTAGAGACTACTTTGAAGCATCTCAAAGCGTCCTTAAACCGGCAAATATGAATGTACCTGATACAATTACTGCTTCCGCCGGTTCCTTCGATTTAAGAGACTATGAAGTTGCCAGAGGACAATTTTTCTCCTCTGTTGGTCGGATTTCTGTTTCTTTTTCATATAAACAGATCTCTTTTAACAAAGATGCTATACGGAAATTTCCAAACATAAAATTTGTCGAACTGCTAATACACCCAAGCTCAAAACTACTTGCTATCCGACCATGTTCCTCTGAAACAAAAAATAAAGTGCAGTGGTCACGTCTCAAAGATGGTCAACTTATTCCAAAACCAATTTCCGGCGCTGCATTTTTGCCAACATTATACGAGATATTTAAATGGGACAAAAAATGCAAATATAGAATATTAGGAGTTGCCCACCAAAAAGGCAATGAAAATGTCCTTATTTTCAACATGGACGATACAGAAATACGAATACCGACAAGTACCAACGACGTATCCGCCCCCAATAACAACATGCCTGATACAATATCTGATTCTAAGAGTGTGTTAGCTTATCCTGCCGATTGGATGAATAGCTTCGGTAATAATTACTATACTCAGTCTCAAGCGCCAGAATTAACAGAATTTACAGCAGACAAAAACTGGCAGACTGCTTCAGAAAGTAAACCTTATAAAGAACCCGAGCTACAAACCACTCCCAAAGAAACCATTATACAAAATATAAAGAATATTATTACAGAAATTAAAGGAGACACCCAATGAGCGAGCAACCTATAAATCAATGGAATATGACTACAGAACCTTCTGATATGATGAAAATCAACACACCTATGCCAATAACAGTCGCGCCCAGCCCCTCAAATCAAATGGAAGTCATTAACGATGATTCTTTCAGCTATGACGGTTATCAAGTTGTACGTGGCGAATTCTTCGCTCATATTTACGAACCTTCGTTTACGTTTAATAACTACAAGGTATCTGTAAATACCGCCTGCATAAAAAAACTACCCGATGTCAAATATGTGCAAATATTAGTCAATCCCATTGAAAAAAAACTGGCTGTCCGTCCCTGTCGAGAAGAAGAAAAAGACTCTTTTCGTTGGTGTTCCTCTGGAAAAAAGCGTTCGCCAAAACAAATCACCTGTCGAATTTTCTTTGCTAAAGTGATATCTCTCATGGACTGGAATCCTAATTATCGGTACAAGATTCTCGGCAAACTAATTCGTTCTGGCAATGAAATACTGTTCATTTTCGATTTAACTTCACCTGAAATATTTCCTCGTACTCTAAAAGACAATGGAACTGTAACCACTGCTAGGACACCTTCTTATCCTGAAGAATGGAAGAATCAGTTCGGTATTCCAGTGGAAGAACATCAAAAATCAATGCAAGTCAATATATTTGAAGGCTACGCAGTATTTGACATACAAGAAAAGAAGAAGGCAACTGATAAATCCATAGAAAAAGCAAAAGAACCATCAACAGCAGAAAGTGAGGAAAAATCCTATGAACAACAAACACTCTTCCCATCCACTAATATGTATTGACTTTAAAAAGAATCGTATACGAATCCACCGCAATACACTCCGTCAAATTGGTAACCCAGAATATATTCAACTTCTTGTTAATCCTGATCAAAAAATGATAGGTATAAAGGCTAGTTGTGCGGAGGATAAATTGGCACATAAAGTTAAGGATTATTTTGTCATCAATGGTAACAGTTATGAATTGTACAGCCGAGAATTACTATATTCACTTTCCCAACTTAACCTTTCTTGGGAGAAATTTAACATTTTTCGTTTAGAAGGCAATATTTACCCAGATAAAAAAATAGCTCTATTTTCCATGGATAACATCATCACAAAACTGCCACAAACAGAATTCAAATCAGAAATAATGGGAGATGAGTATGCGCAATTATAGTATATATACATTAAAAACAAAACTAGAATTCACCAATTTGTATCAATATCTCAGTGAAAAAGATTATAAACAACTTGAACAACAGATATTATGTCATTCCTATCACACCCCCATCTGCACATGGAATGGTATTGTCATTAATGGTATAGAAGCATATGAATTATTTCGTAAACACAGTATTCCTTTCCGAATAAAAAGACTCCATTTTTCCAGTAAAGAAGATGTAATTTCATGGATATGTACTGACCAACTTAAACGAGAGGATTTAACCAATATCAATAAAAAATACCTGATTGGGAAAAAATATGATGCTGAAAAAATTATAGTTTCAAGACAACTTTCATCTACGAATAAATCTCATATTTCCGGTGCAAGCATCGCAGCAAAAAAAATATCCGAAGAATGTAATGTAGCAATGGCTACCGTTTACAAATATTCTGCTTACAGTAGTGCACTAGATATAATTGATGAAAAAGTTCCGGATTTTGTCAAACGGGTTCGTTCTGGTCAACTCTGGATTTCCCAAGCTAATATTATTGAGCTTTCAGGATTACCAAAAGAGCAACTTTTAAGTCTAAATAACTACCTTCTTGCCGAAAAGATAGAACATCTCAGTTATCATGATATGAAAAGGGAATTACTATGGAATAATTACGCCAAACCGATGTTAAGGAAAGAATCTTCCGTTTCTATTCCTTCAATACGCAACCTGCCACAATTTGATCCAGATGCGGAAATTGCAAGTCTTACATTGACGATTCCCTCGTGGAACAGTTCTATCGAAAGAGTATTAAAAGTTTCAGATTTTAAAATTGCATCTGATACAGCAAAATATAAGCTTAAATATCAGCTTATGTGTCTAATATCAACCACAAATAATATTTTAAAAAAATTGGAGGAAATATAATTATGGATGGAAATACCGAAGATTTACAAAAGTTTGTTCCCCAAGTGCATTTTGAGCAAATACCTATTAAAAATTTATGTTCAAATCAAGATTATCAACGTAATCTTTCCATCAAACACGTTCAGCGTGCTGCAGCTAATTTTGACCTTTATCAGATAAACCCTGTAAAAGTAAGTAGACGTGATGGGATAAATTATGTGTTCAACGGACAACACACTATAGAGATTGTTGCTCTCGTCTCTGGATCAAGAGAAACTCCTGTCTGGTGTATGGTTTATGATGATCTTGTTTACACCCAAGAAGCAGATATTTTTGCAAATCAGATGAAATATGTCAAATCGTTATTACCTTATGAAATATTCATGGCTAATATTGAAGCTGGTAATGATAGAGAACTTATTATTCGTGACCTTGTTGAATCATATGATCTTACTATTACTTCTTCCTCTCGCCCCGGAGGTATATGTGCTGTATCCACTTTAATTAATATCTATGAAAAATATGGTTTTCACACTCTTGATCGTGTTTTACGCCTTTGTGTTGCCACATGGGAAGGTGCGCCTATGTCCTTTAGTTCCAATATGCTTAATGCTATTGCCCGTCTGGATAATGCTTATGGAGAAACAATGAAAGATGACACCTTCAAAGAAAAAGTTGGGCGTGTCTCTGTCAGAGAAATCAGTCGTACTGCCAGAGAACGTCGTGCCGGTTCATTAGGATTCGCAGAAGCTCTTTTACTAGAATACAATAAAAAATCCAAGTATTCACTTCCTTTTGAGAAATTATACACTCATAAAACACCCAAAAAAAGAGAACCATCAACTGAAGATGAATCCGGTCAAAGTTCCACTCCAGAAGGTCAGTTAGATTTATTTTCTACGGATCAAGAGAATACTCAGGCTCTGCCAAACGAATAGCGCAGAGCCTTCAGCCTTTAATTCTATCCATACTTTCAAAAGAACACCCTGCTTTAAGGCTCTCTTTCATGCAATCACTATTTTATCTTATCCCAAATTCATCAACCGCTCCATCCGCCACCTTATATATGAATACCCATTCCAAATATTTGCTTTTACCGGATACTCTTTCCTGTAAACAAATACAGTGTGATATTTAACAAAATGTATTCTACACCAATTATGTATATCTTTCATATATATGTTATTTATACCATTCATCCACTGTTCTAAAGCCCATATGTCTTTATCTGACACTAACTCCATTATGAACAGTACATTATAATATTGAATGACACCTACTCTCTTCCTTTCCTCTATTAACCTTTTACACAATAACCTATACTTAATGTTCATATCGTTCCTATGCCCCTCCCTCTAATCTATATTTTCCATCCTTATATACGTTATATATATAATTATTATATAGTACATATAAGCGCCTGCAGCATGTCCATAGCTTCTCCGCCTCTGACCTCTCCAACAATGATCCGGTCCGGACGCATTCGCAGTGCAGAGCGGATCAGATCCCGGATGCTGACAGCCGGTGCACCGTTGACGGTGGCTGCTCTTGCCTCAAGGCGGACCAGATTTGCAATTCCCTGGATTTTCAGTTCTGCATTGTCCTCAATGGTGATAATCCGTTCATCCCTGGGAATATATTCAGACAGTGCACCGAGGAAGGTGGTCTTGCCGCTTCCGGTACCGCCGCCAATCACAATCGAGTAACGGGCCTTTACCAGCTTCTCCAGAAATTCGGCGCATTCAGGTGTCACGCTTCCCAACTCGATCAGCTTCTCCATGGTGATGGGCTTGTCTGGAAAACGACGTATGGTGAGTATAGGACCGTTTAATGCTACCGGATAAATAACCACATTGACACGCGCTCCGGTCTCCAGCCTTGCATCCACAATGGGACTGGATTCATTGACAATACGGTTGCATTTGCCTACGATCTGCTGGATCACATCCTCCAGTTTTTCCTGGTCCGTAAAAGACTTCGGCCATTTGGTAAGCCTGCCTTTTCGCTCCACAAAAATGGAATCCGGACCATTAACCATGATTTCCGTCACAGTCTCATCCTCGATCAGTTCCTGCAGTACATCTAGCTTCCGCACAGAATAGAAAAGTTCCTGGCGAAGCTGAACCTTCTCCTTCAGGCTTACGCCCGATTCCCGCAGACTGTCCAGAATCAGTTCGTCAATGGTCTCCAGGATTTCCTGATCAGTAAGTTCCTGGCAAACATCCAGTTTTTCCATCAGCATCTGTCTCAGTTTTCGAAATGTTTCCTGACTCATTCTCTTTCCTTTCTCAGAATCTCCCTGACATAATCTCCAAGTTCACTCCACAGAAGTCCCTCAATATAATTCTCCGGAGCTGCATTACCCCCGTGAAAGGGCAGATGCATCTTTGTAGTTCTGGCGAGAATCTGAGGATAATCCCAGATTCTCACCAGGTTCTCAAACTGGGAAATCTTGGATACGGATACCGGATCAGTCAGAACCGGCATATAAATTCTTTTACACATATCCAGCATTTGAAAAATACCGTCAATGGCTCCGCCTATATCCAGAATCACCACCTCATAGCTGCTGTGGCTGACAATTTCCTTTATCAGATTTTCCCAGTCTTCCCACTCCGTTCCCCGTATGTCCTCCGGCGTGCGCACAGGCGGTATGTAATCCAGATTATTCACTGTCTGTATCATTCCGTTCATTTTATAGATCAGATTGCCGTTCTCCTGCCGCACGAAATAAAGAAGATCGCTCAGGTTCTGGGAAAAGCCTTTTCCCATCAGCTCCTCAAAGCCTGCGTATTCTTCAAGGTTCAGGTACAAAACCGCCTTCTCCTTCGCCAGGATCTGTCCCAGTGTCAGCGCAAATGAAGTCTTGAGACAGCGCCCCACCGGGGAATAGATCCCATATATCACCGTAGTCTTCTTCAATACCGGAAAAGCAACTGGCGTCACTGCTTTCTCTGCTCCGTAGCATGCCATTACTTCCCTTACCACATCTGATGATGCCTGATACTTGTATACACTTGGATATCGGTCCAGTTCTGGCGGGTGCACTCCCTCCGAAAGTATAACAATCTTACCAATTTCCAACTCCTGCACCTGACGGCACATTGCCTTCTGGGAAATCAGCAGCAACTCAATATGAATGTTTTTCCCGTAGGCGATCAGACTCTCCACTGTGGTAAATGCCTGAATCTCAAATGGTATGTTTTTCTTCTGATTGAGATAATCCATAAAGTTCAGGGCATAGTCTACTTCAAGGTCACAGACTGCAAAAATGTTCTTTTTCAATAGACACCTCCTGCATAAAGCAATGCACTTAGAAATATGGGAACTGTAAAGTGAAAATTCTCCAGCGGCATGCCGCTTTTACCATAGGGTTTTCTTTTTCCTGTTTTGAAAAAATCGCTGACATAGCAGAATAAATATTGGATTCTCTGGCAAAGGATGCCGCCAGAGATCATAAGAGCCGCTGAAATTACAGCGCCGATCAGAAAGGAATACGCAATGCATCTAAGAATTGTCCCCGGTCCCAGTACGCTTCCCATAACACAGAAAAGCTTGATGTCGCCAGCGCCCAGCATTCTGAATAGAAACAGCCAGCCAAGTACCAGAAAGGGGGTGCATGCTCCGAAGCTCCAGGCTATGAACCCGCCCGTTCCTCTCTCCATAAGCTGCACGGTCAGGCTGATAACCAGACAGAACAAAAGCCACGCATTATCTACTTTCGCCCGCTGGATATCCATCACCACCGCACCTCCTGCGGCAATGGCAGGAAAAATCATATAAAAAAGCATAGATGGATTTCTCCCTTCTTTCCTGTCAGTTTTCTTCTCAACTACAGAAGGGTCCTCTTTGGTATTTCCGGTTCGTAATTGTAATCTTTCATCTTCAGTAGAATAGGGAATAGTCGGTCTGATCAGACGACTTTCGATACCAGATGACTTCTGGTGAGTCTTATTATAGGGGCTGGTTTTGTATTTGTCCAGTCCTTTTTTCCAAAATTTTATAAAAAAACTATAAATTCATTTTTAAAAGGAGTATACTGGTTTCGGGAGGTATTATTATGACAATAATGACATGTTTTGGGGATAGTATTACAGACTGCGGTCATTGCTTTTCCCCCGATTTTCTTGGAGATGGATATGTAAAGATGCTGGCAGAACGTTTTCACCGGGAGGGCTATGAGATCCAGATGCGCAACTGCGGAACAGATGGATTTACTGTGCAGAGACTGCTTCAGCGGGTAAAAACAGACAGTACAATTATTGGCAATCTTGCAGCCGTTTTGATTGGAATAAATGATATTGGAATGATGATGAACACAGACCGCACGCCTGCCCAGCAGGAAGAAATGATGGGTTCTTTTCAGGAACATTATCTTGAACTTTTAACAATATTGACAAAATCCAGTTGCAGCGTCATTCTTATGGAACCTTTTGTTTTTTTCCTGTCCTGCTTTTTATGAGAACTGGAAGCCTCTTCTTCAGAAAATGAGCCAGATCATCCGAACGCTTTCCATACAGTTCCGCCTTCCGTTTCTTTCTCTGCAAAAGGAGCTGGACGAAGAAGTGCGCAGATATGGATATTCCGCCATCACCACAGACGGAGTTCATCTTACCCGCCAGGGCCAGCAGTTCCTTGCTGACCGTCTTTACAGTTGCATTGCAGAGCACAATTATGTATAATTACCATCATAAATAAAACAAAGAAGGTTTTTTAAATGGATAAAATAATTAAAGAAATCGAAGATATGTCGCTGAATGCATGGCCCTCTCATAAAATGGAACTTTATGACGGATGGATTCTTCGTTTTTCTTATTTTTATACGCATCGTACCAACAGTGTGGAACAGTTCGGCACCTCCACGCTTTCCTGGAGAGAAAAGGTATCTTTCTGTGAGCAGGAATATGCCCGTCTTGGAAGCCCTGCTATTTTCAAGATCAGTCCGCTGGTTTCCCCGGATTTTGATTATGTTCTGGAAAACCGCGGCTATGAGATTCAGCATACCACCAATGTTATGGCAGCTGATCTGGAGCATGCGGATTTGTCCGCTTCCTATGATCTGGTAACGCTTACGGATGACATTCCGGATATCTGGATTGAGAGTCTTTTCGATTTAAAGGGAACCATAAATCCGGTTCACCGGGCAGTGGTTCCTTCTATGTATCATGCAATTGTGAAGGATACTGTCTGTGCTTCTATCTGGAATAATGGAAAAATCATTGCCACAGGGCTTGGCATTCTGGACCGTGATTACATTGGCTTATACGCCATTCATGTACGGGAGGATTTCCGCCACAAGGGATATGCACGCCAGATCTGCACTGCACTGCTCAAAGAAGGAAAGAAAAGAGGTGCCACACGTGCCTATCTTCAGGTCGTAGAGGGAAACACTCCTGCGCGCAGCCTTTATGAATCCCTTGGGCTGAATTTTGTCTATACATACTGGTTCCGCGTTCAGACCCAGACTGACCGTGTCTAAACAATCAAGTAATTATGTGATTTTGTTTCAATTTTTTTCAAATACTTAAATCGTAAAAGACTGTGAACCGTGCCGTCAACAGGGCACATCTTCACAGTCTTTTTTGGGGGAATCGTATTTTTATAAAATACTATATTTGATTTTTATTGGGTAATGCTGTTAAGTTATGTATTTATAAATGAATTACTCAGTCTTATACTGTCTTTTTCTGCAGATTGGCTGATCTTACATTTCCTACAACCATGCTGGTCAGCGGGCTGAAATAAAGAAGACTGGTCAGCACGCAGTAAATTGGAGTCATAATTGCAAACTGCACAAGACGTCCCGGCATGATCGCATAAAAATTAGAACCGATCATGACAAGACCTGCAGTGGTAAATCCAAGGGTTCCTACCACACCGGAAATTACGATTCCTGCGCACATGATCACAGTTTTCACCTTGCGGCTCTTCTCAGCCATCAGCTTGCCTGCTGCTCCGGCAACTACGCCCCAGGTGATTGCAGATAAAGTGATCAGAGGATTCACGCCATAGCCTTTCATGAAACATCCGATGATGTCTGCCACGCCGCCTTCTACACCGCCTGCAACAGGCCCCATCCAAAGACCGGCAAGTACAGTTGCGATAGTTCCAAGTGTAATACGGTATACACCAAGGTCAATTACCAGCACACGGGATAAAACCAGCTGGATTGCAACCAGCAGTGCCAGAAATACAAGCGTCTTAACGCTCCATGTCTGTTTGTTTTTACGCATAATAAAAACACCTCCATAATGATTAAAATAACAGAGTAGTTACCATAAATAATAATCCCTCCACATTATGAGATGTTCTCATATGTAGCAACGGGTGCGGAAAATATATCGTAAGCAGCCTACTGCTTTTCGTTTCACGGCGACTCCCCAGCCAGTGAACACTTGACGCATAAATTCCTACTTCGCTATTATTTATTTAAGCCGATTATAGCACAAAATATGGAAATTTCAATACGTTTTTGTTATAATATTCACACTGAATGACGGATTATAGTTTCGCAATTGACAGTGTATTTTGTGTATACTCCTTCGCTTTTGGCATATTCTAAAAGTAATCTCTGTTAAGAGTAAATTTCCAGAAAAAGGAGTCTTTATATGAGCACAAAATATTCTGTCCAATTACAAGAAAGCCAGCAGCCTTCCTGCCATAATCCGTACAATGTTTTTTATGATAATTACCTGAATACCAATGCCACTACAGAATGCACAGGACTGGGCTACCGTATGCCGCACACCCGCGAAGAATGGGATGCCTGCCGACAGGTTTTTGATTTTCTTCCTGTGCCATTTCTGGATTCGGAGGATATGAAACACTAATGAAAAAATTTACCCAGCTACTTGTTTGTTCCTGTGCACTGCTCTCACTATCCGGATGCGTAGTCCGCGATGCCATTACCGACTATGTAGACACTTCACAAAATACGGTCCAGGAAACTTCAGAAGCCCCAGGACAGCGTGTCTATATGGATGAAGTCAAAGGCATCCTTCAGGACTTTACCGGTGCTGCCCTGACTATGAGCAGCCAGGAACAGACCTATATCTTTGATTTATCTGAGGCCACGCTTGAGTGTGAAGACGGCATGATCACCGGAGATGAGATCAGCGTGATCTATGAGGGACAGCTTTCCAGCGAAGATACCAGCACAGTGAAAGCCCTAAAGGTCGTCGATGACTTCCACAAGAAAAATCAGCTGGAAGTACGCAAGGCTTATGGAGAAGTACAGGGACTGACACCGAATACCATCACCATAAAAGATGAACAAGGAAAGACAGCCACCTATCCAATAACCGGAACTGAACAGTATTATCAGGGCGGTATTCGGCAAGGTGCGTGGGTCTATATCAATTTTAAAGGAGAATTTTCATCCGGGTCTGATGGGGATGCGTCCCTGAATGCCAGCCATCTGAAGGTATTAAGTGTCTCCGACATTGACCCTCTGACTTTGCCGGATCCTACACCAACCCTGGAGCCAACTCAGGAGGCTTCCACAGATGTTCCCCAGGAGCAGCAGCTTCATGCAACTGTCCAGAATATTTCTTCCAATATCCTGACTGTATCTCCTCCTGGTTCTGACAGTTCCCTAAATATAGATTTGTCGCAGATCCCCTCTTACTTCAAAGGAGGTACTGCACCTGGCTCCTACGTGTCCATCACGTACCAGGGACAATATCAGGAAAATACCCTGGATGGCGTCACCGTCACTGCTGTCACAGGAGATGATCCGGATTCTTTCAGAAGCCGAGGTCTTACCTATACAGTCAACGGTACCATTATAGGGCATACCTCCAATACCGTAACCATTCAGACCGGGGACGGTGCAACGATCACCTGCTTTACAGAAGGAGCATCGGACACATCTACCAGCGGTCTTGCTGCCGGCGCCAACATCCTCATTACCTTTGATCCAACGAAATCAAAACAATCCAATATCTACACATCCATCAAGATTCAGGACGCTTAAAGGTGTCCTGAATTCTTTTTTCTCCGTCTCGCAGCCAGTCTTTCATTTGTTCCGTCTCTCCCAGAATTTCGCAAAACGCACGGTATTCTTCAAGAAGTCCGGTTCCATGAGGCACCATATAAGCGCCGGCATCACTTCCAAGTGCTGTTTTTACTTTATATTGATATGCCAGCTGCAGATTCTCTTCCGCAAGACTCACAATGGGCTGCAGGACCTGATCTTCATATCGTCCGCAGTTTCGAAGATTGCGTATAGTTACAAGGGTTGGTACCCATACTGTATTACTGTCTGCAAGCATTCGTATAGTTTCTTCGTCAATATAATTGCCATGCTCCACAGAATCCACACCTGCCTCTACAGCAGCCTGTACTCCATAAACTCCATTGGTATGACTCATTACTGCCATGCCTTCCCCATGCGCAATGTGTACCATCTCATGCACTTCTTCCCTGGAAAGAGGCGTTCCAGTCACCTTTCCATGGTTGTGAAAATCCAGAAGTCCGGTGGTCATGATTTTAATAAAATCAGCCCCCTGTTCTTTCGCTTCCCGGACCAGAGCTGCATATTCTTTCATATTATCAAAGCCTTTTCCTACAATGGAACCATAGTGCCCGTTTTTGTGGATGGCAAAAACAGGGGTGCGGTAATCGATTCCGTATTCTTCCGCCAGCATTTTGGCTCTTCTGGAAACACCAACGGCGTCTCCGCCGTCCCGCACAAAGGTGATTCCCTGTTCCTGATAAGCCTTAAAATTTCTTCGGATTGCTTCCTCGTTTACCGCTTCTTTGTGGAGTGAGATTGCTTCCTTGTAGTTTATTCCATCCATAATAATATGAGCATGACATTCCCCAAACATTGTATTCCCCTTTTTTGTCACTTATCATTCTTCGAAAAAAGCACGGATTTCTTTCTCCGATGCCTGGACAGAACCCTGAACGAAAAATGGCTTGCCGCCTCCGCGGCCATTCAGTGCAGCGTTCATATCTTTGGTAAACTGGCGAAGGTCTCCATCTTTCTCACCCATGGCATACTTATAGCTGCCATCTGCATTTCTGGAAAATACTGCACAGCGGCCCTTGCAAACCTGCAGAACAGCATCCGCAAGCTTCTGGACGCTTCCAGCTTCCATTCCGTTCTCAAACAGCAGCGGATTCTCGCAGTCATTCCATTTAGCAGCTTCATTCACAATAAAATTCTCTTCCAGACTGTGCACTCTTCCCTTCAGGGCAAAATTCTCATCCTGAAGTCTTGCAACTGCCTGCGCAGTCTTATCCATCTTGGCAGAAAGCTTCACGGAAATCTGACGGTTCTGTTCGTTTACCATGTTCAGATAGTCAAGCACCCTTCTGCCGGATATCATTTCCATACGCACACCCTCGCGGAACTTGACCACAGAAAGGAGCTTCACCATTCCAATCTCACCGGTACGAGTTACATGGGTTCCACAGCAGGCGCAGGTATCTGCTCCCGGAAATCTGACAATACGCACCCAGCCGGAAAGCTCTTTCTTGCTTCTGTATTCCAGTTCCTTAAGCTCTTCCTCTGATGGGTAGAAAATTTCTACTTCCTGGTTCTCCCAGATGATCTGGTTGGCTTTGGCTTCAATCTCTGCCATCTGTGCTTCGTCCAGCATTCCGCTGAAATCAATGGTAATCACATCGCTTCCCATATGGAAGCCCACATTATCATATCCAAAAGCTTCGTGTACCAGGCCGCTTACAATGTGCTCACCGGAATGCTGCTGCATAAGGTCAAATCTTCTGGCCCAGTTAATCTGGCCCTGAACTTCCGTTCCTGGTTCCAGAGCACGGTCTGTGTAGTGGATCAGCTCTCCGTTCTTCTCGTGAACGTCTGTGACTGCTGCCTCTCCTAAGGAACCTGTATCGCCTGGCTGTCCGCCGCCTTCCGGATAAAAGGCTGTCTGATCCAGAATTACCTCATATCCTTTCTTGCCCTGGCGGCATTCCAGTACTTTAGCTGTAAATTCTTTTTTGTATACATCTTCATAATATAATTTCTTTGTCTCGTACATGGCGGGTCCTTCTTTCTGTATTTCTAAACAGACTTATTGTCTGTGACGATTATAGTCTATTTCACCATTCCTCGCAATTCTGAAATTTTTATAAATTTTTTCTGAAAAGCTGAAGTACTTTTCTTTTCTGGCGCGTTATAATAAGAGAACGGACAGGAAGGGGGCTGATAGCATTTTACAGGAACAATATCTGGAATATCTGATTGAGCAATATCAGAATTTAATTTATTCCATTTGTCTGAAATCAGTAGGCAACCCCTTTGATGCAGAAGACCTCAGTCAGGAGGTATTCCTGTCCGCCTACAAAAATCTGATTCATTTCGATGGTCAGTATGAAAAAGCATGGCTCAGCAAAATTGCAGTACATAAATGTCTGGATTTCCTGAAAGCTGCCGGACGGCGGCAGGTTCCAACGGAAGACATTTACTTCTCACAGCTTCCGGATTCAGCACCCCAGGCATCACCGGAAGAAGAATGTCTGCTGTCTGATTCGGAACAACAGGTATTCAGAATGTGTGATAGTCTGAAAAGCCCTTACCGTGAAATTGCGATCTCGCATTTCTGCAAACAAATGTCCGTAGCAGAAATTTCGCAAAAGGAAGGAAAGAATCCGAAGACAGTTCAGACACAGCTTTACCGTGCCAAAAGTATGTTAAAAAAATTGTTAGCAGAAAGGAGCGATTAGATGCATATCAATAATAATGACCTTGAAAAATTTCAAAACGATGTTATGAATACAGACGAAATGATCTCATTTCTGGAGCATCTGGATCAATGCGATTACTGCCTTGAGCAGTTGATCGAACATTCTGAACAGGACACTCAGACAGTCGCTCCCGCTTATATGAAAGAAACGATCATGAAACGTGCCACAGCCCCTGATACCCGTGCCAGGAAGGCCGCTGTAGACACCACCCATAAAATGCGGATTTTCTATGAAGGACTTCGAACTGTAGTAGGGGTAGCACTGGCACTGGTTATGCTTCTTAGCCTGGGACAGGCAAATTTCTTCACGCCCCAGGTACCCAAATCGGCAACCGAAGCCACTGCCGCCAGACAGGAAGCCCGAAGTTCTCTGCGCAGCTTCTCCAACAGTCTCACAGACGGACTATGCAGCGGTTCGCAAAAGCTTGCTGAGTATATTAATAATCTTTCTAATACAATCACAAACGGAGGTAACTAACATGCCAAAACAAAAACGCGGATTCTTACTTTTTATCTGCTCCCTGATTCCAGGTGCCGGAGAAATGTACCTGGGCTTCTTCAAACAGGGAATCAGCATTATGACGCTTTTCTGGGCAATCGTTGCAATTGCAGGAGGATTCAGTGCAGAATTTCTGGTTATCTTTCTTCCTGTAATCTGGTTTTACAGCTACTTCCATGTACATAATCTGAAAGAACTTCCGGAAGAAGAATTCTACGCCATCGAAGACAGCTATATCTTCCATCTGGATCAGATCTTCTCCGGCTTCCATAATACTTCTTCAAGACAGCTGAAAGCAGCCTCTGTTCTTCTGATTGTCTTCGGAGCCGCGATCGTCTGGAACGGTGTCAGCGATCTGCTTTACTGGATTCTTCCAGACTTCCTTGGAGGCCTTGTACAAAGTATTATGTATCAGATTCCATCTATTGTCATCGGACTTCTGATCATACTCGCCGGCTATCAGATTCTTACCGGAAAAGTAAGATCTTTCCAGAAGCAGCCAGAGGATACCGCCAATGTCCCTACTGAGAATATTTCCGAAAAGCCAGTTCTTCCACATATAGAAAATACAGAAGATGCAGACAAAGAGTAAAGTTTACCGCCGATGATTTCTAGTTCATCGGCGGTAATTTTATGGAAATTTCTCCAAAAGAAAGCTTATTTCTGGTGCCGTCTGCTTCTTCTACAAGAAGCCTGCCATCCTCACAGATAGACAGCGCTCTGGCACTTCTCCTGTTCTTGTTATCTATAATTGTAATATCGTGTCCCGGAACAATATTATGTGCTGCGTATTCCTGAGACAGCTTCAGATCCTTAGTTTCACTGAGAAGGTGGTTCACAATCTGCGCCACCAGGCGGTTGCGGTCTGCACTTCGGGCGGCCTGCTGATCCGGATAAATACCTCCTGCCACTCCCCGGAGCTCTTCGGAAAGGGTTTCCTGGTTTACATAAAGATTCAGTCCAATTCCCACAATAGCAAACTCAATGCTGCCGCTCTCAAAATCTGTCACGGCCTCTGTGAGGATTCCGCAAACCTTGCGATCATCCTTATAAAGGTCATTCACCCACTTAATTCCAAGTTCAATGCCGCACACTTCCTTCACAGCCTTGTATACGGCTGTCGCTGCCGCAGTGGTGATCAGAAGGCTTCCCTCCAGGGTCTCATCTGGTTCCAGAATCACACTGAGATAAATCCCGCTTCCCTTCGGTGAGTAAAAACCTCTGCCTCTGCGTCCTCTTCCAGCTGTCTGCTCCATAGCTACCACAAAGGAACCATGTCCTGCCAATCCGCTTACTGCAGCCTGTCTGGCTTCCAGATTCGTAGAACTGATCTCATCAAATATTTTAATCTCTACCTTAGGCTGATCAAGAAAAAGACGAATACCCTCCGCTGAGATCAGATTGCTCTCCTTGGCAAGAACATAGCCTTTATTCGGTCCTGCCTCTATGGGGTATCCCTCCTGACGCAGGCTCTTCACAGCCTTCCACACAGCTGCTCTCGTACAGGAAAGCTCTCGTCCAATATCCTCTCCGGACAATGTCTCACCTTTGTGCTGCTCTAATAATTCCAAAAGTCTGGATTTCACCGTCATGCTTTTATCCTTCATAATTCTCCAGGGCTTTCTTCAGAAAGTCCCGGTATTCTTTACGCACATTCTCCGGTGAAAGTAATCTGACGCTGCTGCCAAGTGCTGCAAGCCATCCATAAAACTGGGTGCTCACATTTACCTGCACTCTGGTAACGGAGTACTCGTTGTCCTTGGCCATAACCATAATGTCCTGGCCAAATCTGTCGATCATGACTCCAACAAGATGATTCTCAAATTCCAGGCTGATATTCTCTTCCCGGCCGCCAAACATCCCGAAAGTACCGGCAGCAAATCTGGCGCTGTCAAACCTCTCGAAAAGCTCCTCCCCATTCCTGCTGTCCTTCTCCATGACGATCTTCAGCATTTTGTCAACACGATAATGCTTGACGATTCCGCTCTTCTCATCAATTCCAATGAGGTAGTAATTCTCGTCCTGCCAGATCATCTGCCACGGACTGATTTGATAGCGCGCTCCGCCCTTCTTCAGCTGACGCTCCTTGGATACGGTCCATTCTGTATACTGGAAGCTGATCTGCCTGTTCTGAGAGATGGCTCTGTGGATCTCATCTATGTTGTAGTAGATATTCTCATTTGTATTCTTCACACGGTTCTGTACGATCACCTGCCGCTGCAGATCCTTGGCCTGGTAAATACTGGTAAGACTCTCAAGCTTCTGGATAAGCTGACGGGATTTGCCTGTGGTAAGAAATCTGGAGGACTGGACTGCATCAACAAGCAGTTTCAGCTCTGCAACCTCAAACTCACGGCTGGCAAGATAAAACCCCGACGGTCTTTCCCTGCGATTCATAATATCCATACCGAACACGCGCAGAGTCTCAATATCATCGTATATGGTCTTGCGTTCTGCATGAATTCCGAAATTCTCCAGATAAGCAATCAGGTCCTTCACACTCATGGGATGGGCTTCGTCTGTCTTCTCCGCAAACACCCGCATGAGATATAAAATTTTCATTTTCTGCTGGAAAGATTTCGGCATGATCCTTACTCCTATTTATCCGTCAATACTGCTACGACTCCAGAATATAATACCATAAAAGCAAAGAGCAGAGCAATAATATCTGCCCCATGAAAATCATAATTAAATATCATGGCACCTCCTATCATGATCTCCAGAGTAATAAAGATGCCGAGCACCATCGCTGTGCTTCCTGAGAACTTCTTCGTACTGTCCTTCTCCTGCACAACATCCATATAGCCTTCTGCAAGTGCCGCCTTCCTGTGACTGGTTCTTCTCCCTAAATTCCACATAATCTCTTCCTCCTCTGATTCATGCAGTGTCTGTCCGCAAGCAACATGTATCGAACATATTTTCCGAACATGTTTTCTTTTATGTACTTAGTCTACCACAATATTAGTCCTATAAAACGGCACGAAATCATTTTATTCGAATATCTGTTCGTTTTTTTGTAAACATGGAGGAAATTCTGCAAAAAAATATCACCGCATACTGCTCTATACCTTAAAACAGCAAACGGTGATATCCCGCATATTAAAATATCCGAATCCTAAATGTTAGAATCCTGTTTTTACATAAATCCGGCAAAAACAGACGCTGTGATAACCGTCAGAAGACCGGCAACCGCAATTGCAAGGCTGCTCATGGCACCTTCTACCGGTCCCATTTCCATAGCCTTGGCAGTACCGATAGCGTGAGCGGATGTACCAAGCGCAAGCCCTTTCGCGATAGGCTCCTCGATTTTTGCGATCTTGCAGACTGCCTCTGCGATCACATTTCCAAGTACTCCGGTGATAATAATAACTGCAACGGTAATGGTCACAAGACCGCCCAGTTCCTCAGATACGCCCATTCCAATGGCTGTTGTAATGGACTTGGGAAGCAAAGTTACATACTGTGAATGGGAAAGTCCGAACAGCTTTGCAAAAACCAGAACGCTTACCATGCTTGCCAGCACACCGGAAACGATCCCGATAATAACCGCCTTCAGATTCTTGCGAAGAAGAGTAAGCTGTCTGTACAGGGGCACTGCAAGGCACACAGTAGCAGGAGTGAGCAGATAACTGATATACTGCCCGCCTGCATTGTAGGTCTTATAGTCCACCTGCATCAGCTGCAGCACGCCCATAACGCACAAAATCGCAATCAGAAGAGGATTAAACAATGCCATCTTGAACTTTTTCTTCAGCAAAAGTCCAATCTCATATCCTACCAGACTTACTGCTGCCCCGAAAAACAGGGAATTCTCAATAAAAGATATCATTTCTTCTCTTTCCTCCTGTCTTTTTTGATTACAAACTGGGTACTGCGTCCCGTAACTACCATTACGATCACAGTTGTCAGAATTGTAATGATCACAACAGGAAGCCAGATGGGCTGCAGGTCTCCCCATGCTTCCAGAAGGCCTACCCCTGCCGGTACAAACATAACCGGCATAATTTCAACCAGAAAATCTGCTGCGTCTTCCACCTGTTCCAGCTTCAAAATTCCGCTTGTCAGTGCACCCAGCATCAGTACAAGCCCATAAACGCTGGCTGGTACCGGAAGGGGCAGAAGGATATGTAATCCCTCCCCTAACGCTGAAATCAGCAGAATAATACAAAATTGCCTGAGATATTTCACTTTTTGTCTTCCTCCTCGCTGTCTCCACAAAGAAGTCCATTTGCAATTTCCAGATACGGCTGCAGTTCCTCCAGTGTAGCCCGTCCATTCCGCTTCATCTTCGTCACGCCCGGGTAGCTTGCCGGTATGGATTTGGTCATATTCCCATCGCCGTAGACCTTAACCATATCTCCGTTTTCCAGAGTGTCTCCGGCAATCAGCTTGTCATTTCTGTTATAAATTCCTTCCTTGGGAATATCTGCCTTGAAAACCGTCTTTTTGTCCATATCCACGAATACCATTTCTTTCAGTACATCTCCGGCTTCTACGTAGATCGCGCGGATGGCTTCCTGCTCAAGGCGGGCTTCCTCCTGCTTATCCTTCTCAGCCTGCTTCGCAACAAGATTCCAGAAGGATCCTCCTACTACGCCAAAGATTACCAGAAGAATGATTATTCCCACAATGAATTTCACATCGTTTTCTTTTTTCTCCACTGCAAATCCTCATTTCTTTCATGGCATTTTTTTGTCTGCCCCATTATACCTTTTCTACAGTTAAAATTTCAATGTCATCTTTCGACAATTATCAGGCTGCTTTTGGGCTTTTTTTCTACAGCCGTTCCTTTTGAAGCACGATTTTTTCTACTTCCCAGGAACCATTTTCCACAGTCATCACTGCCATTGTCACCTCGCCGCCAAATCGGTTTCTCCCGCAGCTTCCCGGATTCAGCCAAAGCCGTCCGTCAATTTCCTGACAGAAATATTTATGGCTGTGCCCAAAAATTACCACCTGAGTATCCCCAAGCTCCCATGCCGCATCCTTTCTGTCATGGACCATGAAAAACTTTACATTTCCAACGGAAAAGTTCAGGCTTCTCCTTAAATTCTGCGCCCAGTATCCGTCATTGTTGCCGCGCACCACATACAAGAATCCCATAGTACGCAGCTCATCCAGTATTTCCGGCCTGTCCACATCTCCTGCATGGAAAATATAAGTGCAGTCCTTCAATCGCTCTTTCACTTCTTCCCGAAGAAGCCCATGGGTATCTGAAATAATCCCCATTTTTATTTTTTCTGACATATCCGGTTCCTCCCGTTATGGTTTATTATCATTCCTCGAACAGACGGATTTTTCCATATTCTCCGTCAAATCCAGGTGTGCAGATTACCTTTCCATCTCTTAATCTTTGAATTCCGGACGCGATTCTGGTGCCGTTTTCCCGCTCTATATCTGCTATAGGAACTTTTCGCAAAATTGCAAATTCCGGACCAAATTTCTGAAGCATTTTCTCGTATTCTCCGGTTACGGTTTTGGTTGCAGGAGACTTTCCCACACAGGCGGAAATCACCTCCGGAAGGGGTACAATACTCTCAAAAGGTCTGGCATTTTCTTTCACAAATCCGGCATCCCGGTCTGCCAGTTCCATGATTCTATGGTCTACCCCTATGGTTAGTTTCTTCCCGCATACCGGACATTTTCCGTGGTATTTTTCTGCCTCCTCGGGACTTAAACAGATGTGGCATTTCCGATGTCCGTCGTAATGATATTTCCCCTCTTCCGGGAAAAATTCCAGGGTTCCTTCCAGGCCTTTTCCATACTGAATGGCACCGTGAAGCCCCTCATAGGAAAGATCAATGTCCAAAAGATTGGCCTCTCTTCCCAGCTTGGAAGGGGAGTGGGCATCTGAATTTGAGATAAGCTGAAGTCCGTCAAGAGCAGATAAGCGCCAGTTCATCAGCGGGTCGGAAGACAGTCCGGTTTCCACAGCATGCACATAAGGAGTCAGATCCTCAAAGCACTCTTCCATGGTATCAAAGCCGGAAAAAGCTCCGAATAATGCGAAATGCGGAGTCCAGATATGAGCCGGAACCAGCATTCCCCGGGGACAGTTTTCCAGAAGCATCTCAAGAAGATCATGGCAGTCCAGGCCGAGAATGGGCCTGCCGTCTGAATGGATATTTCCGATTTTTTCCAGGCTTTCTGCCATTTGATCTGCCGCTTCAAGGCCTGGCAAAAGCAGTACATTGTGAACCTTCCGGCACTTTCCATTCTTTTTATAAATAGAACTGATCTCACCTGTTACTACAAAGCGGGGTGCCTGTCCGGGAAGGTTTCGTGCCTCTTCCAGCACATATTCGTCCTTCAGGCGATATAAGCCTTCCTCTGCAGGGATCAGTTTTTCTTTTAGTTCTTCCCTCCATGCAGGGTGGGTAAAATCCCCTGTTCCAATAAGGGTAATCCCCTTTTTCCTTGCCCAAAGATCCAGATATTCCGGGGTTCCAAGCTTGCTGGTAGCCATGGAATATCTGGAATGAATGTGAAGATCTGCAATTACTTTCACTGTATTTTGCTCCATTTCTTATCTAAAATTGGTTACTTAGACTCCTGCATGCCAAGCTCCATCAGCTTCCAGCCGTTGTCCTTCAGCCATTTTTTCTGCTCCTTATAACCGGGCAAAACTGCGCTGACTTCGTTCCAGAATGCCTGGGAATGGTTCATCTGTCTGCGGTGGCAGAGCTCATGGACAACCACATAATCGAGCACCTCTGGCGGTGCCAGAATCAGCAGCCAGTTAAAGTTCAGATTTCCATTTGCACTGCAGCTGCCCCATCTTGTTTTCTGCTGGCGCAGGGTAATTCTTCCGTAGCTTACCCCTATTTTTCCTGCAAAATAGGCTGTGCGCTCTGGAATTTTCCGGCAGGCTTCCTGCTGCAGACGGGTTCGTTCTTCCTTTGAAAGTCCCGGAACTGTTTCTCTTTGCACTTCCCTTTTCTGGATTTTCTCCAGATTTTTCAAAATCCATTCCTGCTTCTGCTCAACAAATCTGCGGATTCTCACCTGGGATAATCGAAGAGGTGCACGGACGATGATCTGACCATCCGATTTGATTTCCAGACTCATGGTTTTTCGCTGGCTTCGGATGATCTGATAGGAAATCTTCTCATTTAGCATAAGATATTCTCCATATAATCATTCATCTGCTGATCCAGGATTTTCATCTTTTCCAGAGTATCTTTTTCTTTATAATCCAGCCGCCATATGATCCTGGAAATGTAATCCTCTTCCTTCATGATCTGCCAGGTTTCTTTGAAATTCAGGTCATAATACTGCGCCACATAGGACACCCAGTAGTCCACAGATGTCACACGGTCCGGAGACAAAACAGCTTCTTTTTTCAGACAGGATTCCCATACCTTTGGAGAGATCAGCCCCTCTCTGGCTTTCTCCTGGGGAACCCCGATCATTGCCTCAACGGACTCCTGCAGCTTAACCCGGCAGTTGTCCAGCTTATCTGCATCGCGGATCATTTTTGCATGGAAAAGGATTCTTTCATCTGTAATTCCTTCCAACTTAAAATCGCTGTGTCTGGCGATTGCTGTATGGATAATCTCATCGAATTCCGGGTCTGGAAGGAATCTGCGGATCATAGGGTTTTCCCCTTCAAAAAGAAGCTGTGCGCCAAACGCTGCATGATCCATCGTGTCCGGGGAAAAGCTGTTATACAGGCGCAGCTGCTCGAATCTTCCAATGTCATGAAGCAGCGCGATCAGCTCTGCCAGCTGCTGGTCTTCTTCATTTAAATGCATTCTTTTGCCAATTTCACGGGCACTTTTTACCACGCCATAAGTGTGAACAATCTTTAATTTTATTTTCTCATCTTCTCTGTCATACTCATCTAAATACGCTTCAAATGCGTCTCTTGCCTGTTTAAAATCCAGTTTCACGGTCATGTTCCTCTCTATCTTTTAGGCTTATTACAGTGTCATTATAAACTACCACAGTTGCTTTTCCAATACTATCCGCAGTTTTTCAAAATTATTTTCCCGGACACTTTACAGGGTGTATCAGGCTTGCACCTTCTTCACCTGTAACGTATAATGGGAGCAACGGCACATACTATAAGGAGGTCATGATGGCAGAGAAGAAAACAGAAATCTCCCCAAATGTTGACGAGACCATGAAGGAACTGGAGACTCATGGTTCTTTTGAGCTGCCTGTGGAAACCTATACAGATAACTGCGTGATTTTCCGCTCCCTTTACAACCACTGGCATAAGGAAATGGAGATCATCTGCATCGACCAGGGAAGCGGCCTTGCAAGGCTGAACCGGGAGACCCTGCGCCTGAAGGAGGGAGATCTTCTTATTGTAAACAGCGGGGTTCTTCATGGAATTAAATCCGATTCCCGGCATATTTTATATTACAGAAGCGTTGTGTTTGACCTTAGTTTTCTGGCCGGACCTGCAGGAGATCTCTGCCAGGAAAAGGTGATTTCCCTTCTTATGGAAAACCGGGCGGAATTCACTCACCTGATCACCCGTTCCCATGAAAACTACGGCAACATTTTCCATCTCTTCTGTGAAATCCATCAGTGCCATAAGGACAAGCCGCCTTTCTATTATATGAAATTAAAGGGGCTTTTTTACGGACTTTTTTATGAAATGCTTGCAGGAAATTATATTATTACCACGGATGCAGAGCAGAACAGAAATCTTTTATCCATAAAAAAGGTGTTGGACTACATCAGTGCCCACTACCGGGAGCCTTTGTCTGTTAAAGAATTATCAGGGCTTTCCAATTACAGTGAATTTTATTTTATGAAGCTTTTTAAGCAGTATACTGGAAAAACGGTAGCCGCTTATCTGAATGATTACAGGCTTGAGAAGGCAAAATCCCTTCTTCTGCATACAGATGCTTCGGTCACGGACATTGCTCTTGACGTGGGCTTTAACAATACCAGCTATTTTATAAAAAAATTTCAGGAGGCCAACCAGCTTTCCCCTCACAAATTTCGCAAAAAAATGTCATAACAGAACAGTTTTGTTGTATTTTTCTTTCATCTGCATATGCTAATATAACACCATCAAACACAGGTAATCGCTCTTGAAAGGAGAAAATTATGGAAGCTTTAAAAACTATGATTCAGGACATGTTTGGCAAAGACTGCAGCGCATGTACCAACCAGGAAGTATACGAAGCCCTTCTCACATACACCAAAAAACAGCTTGCTGCAAAGGGCTATCATGAGGGAAAGAAAAAAATCTATTATATCTCTGCAGAGTTCCTTATTGGAAAGCTTCTTTCCAACAATCTGATCAACCTTGGCATCTATGATGAGGTTGCAGAATTCTTAAAAGAGAGCGGCAAATCCCTTGCTGAGATTGAGTCCGTTGAGCCGGAACCATCTCTTGGAAACGGCGGACTTGGACGTCTGGCTGCCTGCTTTTTGGATTCTATCGCAACACTTGGACTTCCTGGAGAAGGTATCGGACTGAACTATCATCTGGGACTTTTCAAACAGGTTTTTGAGAACAACCTTCAGCATGAGGTTCCGAACCCATGGATCACTCCTGAGTCCTGGCTGACTGCTACAGATGTGACTTACATGGTTCCGTTCAGAGGCTTTTCCCTGAAATCTACTATGTATAATATTGATGTTGCAGGCTATGAAAACAAAGCAATCCATCTTCGTCTTTTCGATATTGACCTGGCAGATGAGTCCATGGTTCATGACGGAATTGCTTTCAACAAGAAAGACATTCTGCACAACCTGACACTGTTCCTGTACCCGGATGACAGCGATGAGGACGGACGCAAGCTTCGTGTTTACCAGCAGTATTTCATGGTAAGCAACGCTGCACAGCTGATTCTGGATGAGGCAGTTTCCAAGGGAAGCAATCTTCACGACCTTGCTGATTATGCAGTTGTTCAGATCAACGATACTCACCCGAGCATGATCATTCCGGAGTTTATCCGTCTCCTTGGAGAGAAGGGAATCGGCTTTGATGAGGCTGCTGATATCGTTTCCCATGTATGCGCATATACCAACCATACTATCCTGGCTGAGGCTCTTGAGAAATGGCCGATCCACTATCTGGAGGATATTGTTCCGCAGCTTGTTCCGATCATCCGCAAGTTAGATGAGAAGGTTAAAGCAAAATATCTGGCTGAGAATCTTGCTATTATTGACAGCAATAATCTGGTTCACATGGCTCATATGGATATTCATTACGGATTCTCTATCAACGGTGTTGCTGCTCTTCATACCGAAATTCTGAAGAACTCTGAGCTGCATCAGTTCTATGAGATTTATCCGGAAAAATTCAATAATAAGACCAATGGCATTACATTCCGCAGATGGCTGATGTACTGCAACCAGCCTCTTGCAAAATATATCTCTTCTCTGATCGGAGATGGATACAAGAAAAATGCAGATGAGCTGAAAAAGCTGCTTGCTTTCAAGGATGACCAGAAGGTTCTGGATCAGCTGCTTGCAATTAAGGCGGATGCGAAGAAAATCTGCAAGGATTTTGTTCTGGAAAATACTGGTGTCGAGATTGATGAGAACAGTGTTTTTGATATCCAGATCAAAAGACTTCATGAGTACAAGCGTCAGCAGCTGAATGCGCTGTATATTATCTATAAATATCTGGAGATCAAGGGCGGCAAGAAGCCGGAGAGACCGATTACTTTCATTTTTGGTGCAAAGGCTGCTCCTGCTTATTATATCGCTAAGGATATCATTCATCTGCTTCTGACTCTGGAGACTTTGATCCAGAATGACCCGGATGTGGCTCCTTATATGAAGCTTGTTATGGTTGAGAACTACAATGTGAGCGCAGCTGAGAAGCTGATTCCGGCTTGTGATATTTCTGAGCAGATTTCTCTTGCTTCTAAGGAAGCCAGCGGTACCGGAAACATGAAGTTTATGCTGAATGGTGCGGTTACTCTTGGTACCATGGATGGTGCAAATGTGGAGATCAGTGAGCTGGTTGGCGAGGATAATATTTATATCTTTGGTGAGTCCAGTGATGAGATTATTAAGCATTATGAGAAGGCCGATTATAATTCCCGTGCGATTTATGAGGGGGATGCTGATATTAAGAAGTATGTGGATTTCATTGTCAGCGAGCCGATGCTGAAGATTGGTAAAGAGGAGCATTTGAGAAACTTCTACAACGAGCTTCTGAATAAGGACTGGTTTATGACTTTACTGGATCTGAAGGATTATATTAAGGTTAAGGATCAGGTGTTTGCGGATTATGAGGATCGTAATGCGTGGGCGAAGAAGATGCTTGTGAATATTGGGGAGGCTGGATTCTTCTCTTCTGATAGAACGATTGAGCAGTATAATAAAGATATTTGGCATTTGAACTAAATAAAGTATTCAAGGCGGACGACATCCAGAAGCGGCAGGATTGTTATATTTTGTACAATCTTGACGCTTCTTTCTATTCTTGATTTTCACTTGTAGGAAAATGGAGTGTAGAGGGTTAAATGTCTTTATAATACTGCGGGGAAATTACATCGCATTCTTTGCAGGTGCAGCCGTTGCGGTAGCCGTCGCAGCAGGCGGAGCTGGAGCAGTACATGTGGGTGTCGTTGATGTAGAAAAGGCCGGCGTACTGGGCGGAGGTGCGGTAGGCTTTGGTTTGTTTCTTGTTGTCGGCGTAGTAGATGCCGTTGGAGATGAGCATGTTCTCCGGGGTATAGTCGGTAAAGTCGAAGTAGTCCGCCTGGATGCCGTGGTTGGGGACTTTGACGCACCAGTAGTGTTCGTGGAGGGGCAGGGCGTCATCATAGTTGGCGGCGATCATTTCCATGTATTTCCCTGGAATGTCTCCGGTGAAAAGAACGTTCATTTCTCCGTCTGTGGTGCTGTGAAAGACCAGACTGATCTTGTTTTTGAACTGGCGGAGGTTGAGTTTTGCAGCTTCAAAGGTCTGGAGCATCTGGATGACTGACGGGTCTTCTCTTAAGTCACGGAACTCGCATTCCAGAGCGTAAGCGTTGGTTTTGAGGGTTCCGCAGATAATCTGGCGCAGTTTGTCCGCGAAAGTTTCAAGGCGAAGCAAGGCTTCTGTAAACTCGTTTTCTCTGTTTGATACAGCGTTCTCTCTTTTCTCTAAAGACTGAATGTAGGCATAATTCTCGGCGGTTTCCTTCTCAATCACGCTGCAGTCTGGCCAGAGAACCTGGTATTTGCTCTCGAAGATATCTCCTCTTTTCAGAAATTCAATATTCTGGGGCTGTTTCACCAGGGCTTCCACGAAGGCATAAAGGCTGATCTGTTTGCTGGGGAGATACGTATTTTTCATAAGATCGGAAAGCAGAAGAAGGGTGAGGGTTCGGCTCATGGAGGAAGCAGAAAATATGTCTGGAAGGTAAATTTTGTTAAAGTCATTGCTTCCCCTGTACTTTTTCAGCATGTAAAGAAGGCCGGATATATGGTCCAGCTGAAAATTGGTCAGTAGAAGGCTTTTGTGGGAAATGGTGGTAAAATCTGAGATGATCACATCAAAGATATCACTTCTTGGGTGTCCGTCAATCCGGTTATTGCTGGTTCCGAAATCTACCAGAAGACTTCCCTTGCGGTCCCGCAGACAGAAGCAGTCGCCGCAGCCTACATTATACATACGTACTTTCATTTTGCATTTCCTCCCCCGTATTTCGCACACGAATTGCAAAGGCCGCTTTGCAGCGGAATCGTTCGTGAATATTTTCTATGTTACTGTTCACGGGTAATGTTCCGCGAGGTGTTTTTTGTGAACAAAGTTCACAGAAAACCCGAGGATTGCGGCGCGAAATCATGCAAAGCATGATTTCTGTGCATCGCGAAGCGTGTTACTGGGCACGGAGTGAACAGTGACTTTCCATAATTTTAGCATAAAAACAGGACAGCGTAAACTTGCAAAATTGCAATTTTCCCATTACAATATACACAGAACTTGCCTTAAAATAATAACGGAATCTGTAAGCATCCAGATTCTCAGAAAGGAATTTTATGACAAAAGAAGAACTTGCTCTTGAAGTGATAGATCGGTTAAAAAAAGAATATCCTCTGGCGGACTGTACCCTGGATTATGATGAGGCGTGGAAGCTTCTGGTAAGTGTGCGGCTGGCAGCGCAGTGTACGGACGCAAGGGTAAATGTAGTGGTTCAGGACCTGTACGCCAAATACCCGGATGTAGCCGCACTTGCATCTGCTACACCGGAAGAAATCGAGGCAATCGTAAAGCCCTGCGGACTGGGAAAAAGCAAAGCCCGTGACATCAGTGCCTGCATGAAGATCCTTCACGAGAAATACCAGGATAATGTTCCATGCGACTTCGATGCCCTTCTTGCCCTCCCCGGAGTTGGGCGAAAAAGCGCCAACCTGATCATGGGAGATGTGTTTGGCAAGCCTGCCATTGTCACAGATACCCACTGCATCCGCCTGACCAACCGAATCGGCCTTGTAGACAACATCAAAGAACCAAAGAAAGTGGAGATGGCACTTTGGAAAATCATTCCGCCGGAAGAAGGCAATGATTTCTGCCATCGCCTGGTCAACCACGGACGTGAAGTCTGTACCGCAAGAACCAAACCTTACTGTGACAGATGCTGCCTGGCAGACATCTGCGCAAAAAACGGAGTCAGCTAAAAAGAATCAAAAATCACCGGAAAGCCACGTCTTTATGGCTGCTCCCCGGTGATTTTTTTCAGGAAAAATAAAAATATTTTCTCAAAGGTCATGCTCACAAATATAATCACAATGGTCCAGGCAAACAAGTCCGGTGTTTCCAGATAGACCTTAGATTTGTATAATTTTTCACCGATGGAACCGGTGGGAATTCCGATGACTTCAGCGGCAATTCCAGCCTTCCAGCAAAGCCCAAGTCCAAGCTTGCAGGCCGTAGCTGCATAAGGCATAACCTGGGAAAGATAAACAAATTCTACCTTTTTCCCAAGCCCTGCGCCAAAGGAATCTGCCATTTCCAGAAGCTGCTTATCCGTCTGCCGCAGGCCCTCCAGAAGGTTGGTGTAGACCACTGGAAAAACCATAAGAAAGGAAATAAAAACGGATAAATTTCTGGATGGAATCCAGATCAGGCACAGGATAATAAAGGAGGCAACCGGAGTGGCTTTGATCACTGTAATCAGCGGATCCATGAGAATTTCCACTGCAGAAAACCCATAGGAAAGTGCCGCCAGCAAAGTTCCAAGAACCAGCGCCAGGGTAAATCCAAGAACGATCCTGCCAAAGCTGAATCCGATAGATCTCCAGAAATCTGCGGTCACAATCAGCTGCCCAAGCCTTCTTATAACAGAAACAGGAGATGCCAGAAGGATCTCCTGTTTCAGCCACATGCTGGCAAGCTGCCAGACCAGAATCCAGACGGCAGCTGCCAGTATTTTATAACATAACCGATGTTTTTTTATCTCATTAGCGTTTGTAGTAGAAGTCCTCATCCGGCAACTGGCCTCCGATGATCTCCGGATTCTGCTCGTTTAAGGTGTTCAGATAACCGGAAAGAATGGTCTGCATTTCATCACCCTCCATAAATACAATGCTGCACTGTGGAATGGCTTTTACTGCTACTTCAGCAGAAATAATGTCGTGGTTTCCAATAATCTCAGCGGCTGCCTCCGTATCAGAATTTACAAATTCCACAGAGTTCTTATATGCATCCATAAAGGCATCTACGTCTGCCTCATGCTCTTTGAGATAGTCATTTCTTGCAACTAAAACACCAGTTACCAGCTTGCTTCCATCTGTCACAGAAGACTCCCACAGATCGTTCAGATCCAGAGCAACGCGAAGGTTCTCATTCTTCATAAGCGCTGTGGTTACAAATGGCTGAGGAAGAAGTCCCACTGCGGTCTGATCCTCAGCAAGGGCTGCTACTACCTCTGCATGTTCGGACTTGTACTCAATGGTTACGTCCTTCTCAGGATCCAGTCCGTTGGCTTCCAAAACAGAGGTTAACGCATACTCGGGTGTAGCACCTTTGCCGCTGGCGTAAATGGTTTTGCCCTTCAGATCCTCTACAGACTGAATGGAATCCCCGTTCTCCACAAGGTAAAGAACTCCAAGTGTGTTCACTGCCAGTACGCTGATGTTTTTGTCTGTTTTCTGATATAAAACAGAGGCAAGATTGGAAGGAACTGCCGCAATATCAACCTGTCCCTGAACGATCATCGGGACGATTTCATCCGGTGATGCCACAATGGAAAATTCATAATTCTCATCATCCAGAAGCTGTGCCATTCCCATTGCGGTAGGCCCCTTAAGAGCGCCAATTTTCATAACAGAATCGTCTGTATCCGTCTGTTCTGTCTCCTCTTCACTCTCTGCATTCTGTTCTTCTGTCTGCTCTTCTGCAAAAACCAGATTTGCACTGCACATACTTCCGGTCAGTGCTCCCACACCAAGTGCTGCTGTCATAATCCATGATACTGTTCTTTTCTTCATAAGACTGTCCTTTCCGGGTCCTGTGAGGATCCAGCTTCCATATTTTTGATACATTTGACATGTGCCTGAAAGGTTTTATGACTTATATTGTCTGAAGAAAAGAGTCAGGCGGTCCAGAGCTTTCGCCAGTACAAGTGCTTCGTTTTCATCCAGAACATCCAGCACGGCATCTGTCATCTTACGGTGAAATTCCGCATGATGATGGTAGGCTTTTCTTCCCTTCAAGGTAAGATGGATAAATACCACGCGCCTGTCCTGTTCACTTCTCTCTCTTGTGGCGTATCCCTTCTTTACCAGACTGTTCATAGAGGTCGTCAAGGAGCCTACGGTGATGTTCAGCTTGGCAGCAATGTCAGACATTTTGTTTCCGCCAAGACCAACTGCCTCAATGATATGCATATCATTATTTGTGATATCCTTGTATTCCTCCGTAATGATTGCCTGCTCTTCCAGCTCCATGATCTCGTTAAACAGATGCACCAGTACATCATTAATAACTTCCCTGTTTTCCACTCTCTTCTCTCCTGCATATGCGCTGTCCGCTTCCGCCGGCAGCCTCCTGTATTTTCTGTAAAACATCCAAGCAAATATTTACGGTAAGTATATCACAATCTGGTATATTTTTCTACAATTTTACAAATTTCTAAAACGATTATAACGCTTATTCAGTAATTTTTCCAAATCATATGCACAATATGTATCCAGAAAACCACGGACTCGTTTCTCCAGAACTTCCATTGTCTCCATCATATTCTCTCTGGTAAGGGGCTCTTTTTCCGGAATGATCTGTTCAATCATTCCAAGATCTTTTAGGTCAGAAGCAGTCAGCTTCATCACTTCAGCTGCCTCTTTTGCCTTTGTGCTGTCTTTCCATAAAATGGTGGCAAAGCCTTCCGGGGAAAGAATGGAATAGATGGAATTTTCCATCATCCAGACCTCATCTCCTACGGCAAGTGCAAGGGCTCCGCCGCTTCCTCCTTCTCCGATCACAATGGACAGAATCGGCACTTTAAGACCGGATAACTCAAAAAGATTGCGGGCAATTGCCTCTCCCTGCCCACGCTCTTCTGCCTCAAGCCCGCAGAACGCACCTGGGGTATCCACCAGGCAGATTACTGGTCTTCCGAATTTTTCAGCCTGCTTCATAAGGCGCAGGGACTTGCGGTATCCTTCCGGGGAAACCATGCCGAAATTATACGCAATATTCTCTTTGGTTCCGTTTCCTTTCTCCTGTATGATCACGGTTACAGGCTTTCCATCGAAGTATGCAATGCCTCCGATCAAAGCAGAATCATCCCCGAAAAGACGGTCTCCGTGAAGCTCCAAGAAGTGGTCAAACAGCCATGGAATGTAGTCTTTTCCAGTTGGCCGTTCTTTACTGCGGGCAAGGAGAACATGCTCCCAGGCGGACTTTTTTGCAGGAGAATAGGACTCTTTATTTGCTTGCTCTGCCTTCTCATCCCTGTTATCTGCAGCATTCTCGCAATGCATTTTCAGAAGCTGTGCCAGTGTTTCTTTCATATCCTTTCGCTCTACAATCTGGTCGATAAAGCCGTGTTCCAGAAGAAATTCTGACTTCTGAAAGCCCTTTGGAAGCTTCTGACGGATGGTCTGCTCGATGACTCTCGGCCCTGCAAAACCAATGAGTGCACCTGGTTCTGCAAGAATAATATCCCCCAGCATGGCAAAGCTTGCCGTCACCCCTCCGGTGGTTGGATTGGTCAGAACACTGATGTAAAGAAGCCCTGCATCGCTGTGTCTTTTTAAGGCCGCAGAGGTCTTGGCCATCTGCATTAAGGATACGATTCCTTCCTGCATTCTCGCCCCTCCGGAGCAGGCAAACAGCACCACAGGAAGCCTTTCTTCCGTAGCTTTTTCCACTGCCCTGACAATTTTTTCGCCTACATTTTCTCCCATGCTTGCCATGAGAAAACGGCTGTCGCATACACCAAGAACTGCAGATACACCGCCAATTTTCGCCCTTCCTGTGACAATAGCCTCGTCAAGGCCCGTCTTTTCCTGAAGCTTTTTCACCTTATCCGGGTACCCTTTATAGGACAGAGGATTGCTTATCGGCATGACCGAATCCCACTCTTCAAAGGTTCCCTCATCTGCGATCATTTCGATTCTTCGCCTTGCATGAATGCGGAAATAATTGCCGCAGTGAGGACAGATGTAGTTGTTCTTTTTTACCTCATCTACAAAAACAGCGCCCTTGCAGGCATTGCATTTTTTCAGCATTCCATCCGGCACTTCCGGCTTCGTTTCCTGCCTTGCGCTAGCAGATGAATTTGTGATTGTACGTTTAAAGGCATACTTAAGCTTCATTTACCTTCACTCCTCCGATCTGGTGACTTTCCAGAAAACCAATGTCAAAAATGCCTTTCTGATAGTCCGGATCGTTCATGATTTCAAACTGATAATCTACATTTGTGTCAACGCCCTGGATGATCACTTCCCCAAGCGCACTCTTCATTTTTGCAATTGCTTCCTCGCGGTTATTTCCGTGTACGATCAGCTTTGCAAGCATGGAATCGTAATAAGGAGGGATCTGATAACCGCTGTAAATTCCTGTGTCCACGCGGATTCCCTGACCGCCTGGCAGGTGCAGATCCGTAATGGTTCCAGGGGACGGACGGAAGTTTTTCCATGGATTTTCCGCATTAATGCGGCACTCAATGGCATGTCCCTGTATCTGAATATCCTTCTGGGAAAAGGACAGCGGCTGACCGGAGGCGATCTTTAACTGCTCCTTCACAAGGTCCAGACCGGTAACCCATTCTGTCACCGGATGCTCCACCTGAATGCGGGTATTCATCTCCATAAAATAGAATTTTCCCGTCTTTTCCAGAAGAAATTCAATGGTTCCGGCATTCACATAATGAGCTGCTTTTGCGGCTTTCACAGCAGCCATTCCCATCTGGTTTCTCAGTTCTTCGGACACTGCCATGGAAGGGGATTCCTCGATCATTTTCTGATGGTTTCGCTGGATAGAACAATCCCGTTCTCCAAGATGAACCACATTTCCCTGACTGTCTGCAAGGATCTGAAATTCAATGTGTCTTGGGTGCTCCACAAAGTGCTCAATGTACATAGTTCCATCCCCAAATGCAATCTGGGATTCCTTCTGTGCGGTGAGAAATGCCAGTTCAAATTCCTCTGGGGAAAAGGCTGTACGCATGCCTTTCCCGCCGCCTCCAAGGGCTGCTTTTATGATGACAGGATAACCAATTCGGTCTGCTTCTCTTGCTCCTGTCTGCACATCCAGAATAGCCTCTGTGGTTCCCGGAATTACCGGAACTCCAGCTGCTTCCATAGTATTTCTGGCAATCTGTTTGTTTCCAAGATTCTGGATCACCTGTGAGGGCGGACCTACAAAAATAAGATTGCATTGCTCACAGATCTGGGCAAATCTGGCATTCTCAGACAGGAATCCAAAGCCCGGATGTATGGCATCTGCACCGGATATGATCGCCGCGCTGATAATGCTTTCCATATTCAGATAGCTTTTGGCAGAGGCACCTGGACCGATGCAGACTGCCTCATCTGCAAGCTGTGTGTGCAGGCTGTCTTTGTCCGCTTCTGAGTAAACTGCAACAGCCTCAATTCCCATTTCCCGGCATGCCCGGATGATCCTTACCGCAATCTCCCCGCGGTTGGCAATTAACAATTTTCTGATCATATTCTCACCCTTCTGAGCACCTTTTTACCCTACCATAAAGGTAAGCTCAGCCTTCACAACAAGCTTTCCATCAACTGTGGCAATGGCCTCGCCAACGCCCATAGGCCCTTTCTGCTTGATTACTCTCATTTCCAGCTTCATCTTATCTCCCGGCTGCACCTTGCCCTTGAAACGGCACTTGTCAATGCCGCCAAAATAGGCAATCTTGCCCTTGTTTTCCGGCTTGGAAAGGATGGCAACCGCGCCAGTCTGCGCCAGCGCTTCCACGATCAAAACACCTGGCATTACAGGCTCCTGGGGAAAATGTCCCTGAAAGAAATCCTCACGGAAGGTTACACATTTGTATCCTACTGCGAACTCTCCCGGCTCATAATCCTCAATATAATCCACCAGAAGAAAAGGGTGGCGGTGAGGAAGAATTTCCTCGATCTGTTTTATATTTAAACGGTTCATATCTGCTCCTTATCTGATGCAAAATAACGGCTGTCCATACTCCACAGGCTGCCCGTTTTCCACATAAATTTCTGCAATTTCTCCATCAAAATCACTTTCTATATCATTCATCAGCTTCATTGCTTCCACAATGGCAAGAACCTGCCCTTTTTTCACTTTATCTCCGATTTTCACGAAGGGATCTGCATCCTCGGAAGGAGCTGCATAGAAGGTTCCAACCAGGGGAGATTTCACAATATTCCCGCTGGATTCTGCCTGGAAAGCTTCCTCATGATCATTAGAATCTGTGGATTTTTCCACGCTGGAAAATCCCCCGCCAGACGCAGCCTTATTCACCGGAGCTTCCACAGTCTGTCCCTGCATTCCTGCAACGATCACCGGGGCAATTTTATTATTTAAAGACAGCTTCATTCCATCGCCTTCATAGCAAAAAGACTCCAGATGAGATGCCGATACATGGTCAATTAACTTTAAAATCTGTTCAAATTCCATTGTATTTTTCTCCTTTTGAGACAGCTTTTATTGGTACTTTTTCAGCAGAAGAACTGCATTATGTCCGCCAAATCCAAGGGAATTGCTCATGGCATACTTCACTTCCTGCTGTGACGGTCCATCGATGCAATAGTCCAGATCCAGCTCTTCTTCTGTTTCCTTTGTACCCACTGTCTGGTGAATAAATCCTTCCTCAACAGACTTGGCACAAACTACAAATTCCACTCCGCCGGCAGCTCCAAGAAGATGGCCGATCATAGACTTTGTGGAGTTAATTTTTACCTTTTTGGCGGCCTCACCAAGGGCTGCTTTGATGGCTCTTGTCTCAAAAAGATCGTTGTGATGGGTTCCGGTTCCATGAGCATTGATATAATCAATTTCCTCTGGTAAAGCCCCCGCTTCCTTCATTGCATCTGTCATGGCCCGGGCAGCTCCGCTTCCGTCTTCAATAGGAGAAGTAATGTGATAAGCGTCTGCAGTTGCCCCGTATCCAACTACCTCTGCATAAATCTTTGCATTTCTTGCTTTGGCATGCTCCAGCTCTTCCAGGACCACCACGCCGGCACCTTCTCCGATGACGAAACCGCCTCGGTCCTTGTCAAAAGGAATGGATGCGCGGTAAGGATCCTGGCTGGTGCTAAGGGCTGTCAGATTGGTAAATCCGGCTACTCCAACCGGACTGATTGCCCCTTCGGTACCGCCTGCCAGCATCACTTCTGCATCTCCGTACTGAATGGCACGGTATGCGTCACCGATGCAGTGGGTTCCGGATGCACAGGCCGTTACCACGTTGGTGCATTTGCCTCTGGCACCTGTTGCAATGGATACATTTCCCGCTGCCATGTTGCTGATCATCTTTGGAACAAGAAGTGGATCAACCTTAGAGGGTCCCCTTTCAGCCAGCCTTAACGCTGCATTTTCCATTGCCTGAAGGCTTCCGATTCCAGAGCCTACGATGACGCCAACACGGAAGGGATCTTCTTTTTCCATGTCAATTCTGGCATCTGTCATCGCTTCCTTTGCGGCCGCTACTGCATACTGGGAAAACAGCTCCATTCTTTTCGCAGACTTGAAATCCATGTAATCTTTTGCATTAAAATCCTTCACTTCTGCGGCAAGCTTTACCTTGAAATCTGCGGTATCAAACTTTGTGATTTCACCGATTCCAACCTTTCCTGCTTTCACGCTTTCCCAGAAGGCTTCCACATTATTTCCAACAGGAGTGACCGCACCAAGTCCGGTTACCACTACACGTCTTTTATTCATAACATTCCTCCGTCTACACACAAAACCTGTCCTGTAATGTACTTTGCTTCCGGGGATGCGAAAAAGGCAGCTGCTTTCGCCACATCCTCCGGCTCGCCAAAGGTTCCCATAGGGATATTTTTCAGGGTTTCTTCTTTTACCTTATCAGGAAGCACATCTGTCATGTCCGTTCTGATAAAGCCAGGAGCAATGGCATTTACCGTGATTCCTCTTGATGCAAGCTCCTTTGCCGCGGTCTTGGTAAGACCGATGATTCCAGCTTTTGAGGCTGCATAATTGGCCTGTCCCGGGTTTCCGCCAATGCCTACAACAGATGCCATATTAACAATACGGCCGCTTCGCTGCTTTAGCATTTGTCTTGCTGTATGGCGAATGCAGTTAAAGGTTCCCTTAAGATTTGTGTCCACAACCTTGCAGAAATCTTCCTCGCTCATTGCCATCAGAAGCCCGTCTTTGGTGATTCCTGCATTGTTTACCAGGATATCGATCCGTCCATATGTTTTCACGATTTCTTTGATAAAAGTACCGCAGGCATCAAAGTCTGCCACATTGCACTGGCTGATTTCTGCCTGTCCGCCGTCCGCCTGGATTTCAGCTTTTACCGCCTCTGCTTTTTCTTTGGAACCGTTATAATTAATGATTACAAATGCTCCCTGTCTGGCAAGCTCAAGGGCAATTGCCCTTCCAATTCCACGGGAAGCGCCTGTCACAACTGCGATTTTTTTCTCTGCATTCATGTTTTCTTTTTACTCCTGTATGTCAGTTCTCATATAAAAATGTTCGGGCAAAAAGACCACTTCGCCCTGCTGTTTTCCTGTTTTATCTGCTGCCTAAAATCTCTGCGATCTGATCTAAATCTTCCACTTTCTGAATGTTATAAGTTTTCACATCCGGTGCGATTTTTCTCATAAAACCAGCCAGGGTTTTGCCCGGGCCGATCTCTACAAAGGTGTCCACACCTTCTGCCAGCATCTTTTCCACACTCTGCTGCCAGCGCACGGAAGAAGAAATCTGCTTTGCAAGAAGCTCTTTTGTCTGGCTGATATCTGTTACACATTCCGCTGTTACATTGGTCACATACGGGATCTGAAGAGCGAAAAATTCCACATTTTCAAGCTCCTTTGCAAGCTCTTTTCCTGCATTTTGAAGCAGGGATGAGTGGAATGGGCCGCTTACTGCAAGGGGCAAAACCCGTCTTGCGCCTGCTTCTTTGAGCTTCAGGGAAGCCTCCTCTACAGCCGCCTTTGGTCCTGTAATTACGATCTGTCCTGGACAGTTATAGTTGGCAATTTCCGCTTTGGTATCCTTGATTGCGCTCTCGATTTCCCATGCGCCAAGCCCCAGAACCGCAGCCATGGAGCCTTCTCCTGCCGGCACTGCCTGCTCCATCAGAATGCCCCTTTTTCTTACGGTTGTGATGGCGTCTTTCACGCTCATTCCGCCGGAAACAGCAATTGCACAGTACTCCCCAAGACTTAAGCCAGCGGTTACATCCGGGTGAAGCCCGTATTCTTCCACTACTTTTTCCATGGCAAGGCAGGTGGTGACAAGAGCCGCCTGGGTATATTCGGTAAGGTCAAGCCTTTCATTTTTTTTGAAGCAAAGCTCCTTCATATCCAGGGAAAGCCACTGGCTGGCCTGGTCAAAAATCTCCTTTGCAGAAGGAAATTTCTCATAAAAATCCTGTCCCATTCCAGCCTTCTGTGCTCCCTGTCCCGGGAAAAGAAATGCGATCTTACTCATAAATTCCAGTTCCTTTCAGCAGTTCATCTGTCTCTTTTACCAGCTTCTGGATCAGGTCATGACAGCTTAACTGCTCTTTCACAAGCCCAGCGCTCTGGCCTGCCATAACGCTTCCCATTTTCACATCTCCGTCCACAACAGCACGGCGAAGACTTCCCAGTGTCATCTGCTCCAGTTCCTCAAAGGGTACTCCCTCAGCCTCTTTTTTCAGGTACTCCTGGGTCATCTGATTGCGAAGGGCACGAACCGGATGACCGGTGGAACGTCCGGTTACTTTCGTGTCAATGTCCTTAGCTTTCAGAATCATATCCTTATAATTCTGATGGGCCCAGCACTCTTCTGTGGCTACAAAATGAGTACCCATCTGCACGCCCTTTGCACCCAGCATAAAGGCTGCCGCAATGCCTCTTCCATCTGCGATTCCCCCTGCTGCAATCACCGGAATGCTCACTGCATCCGCAACCTGCGGCACCAGAACCATTGTGGTGGTCTCCCCGATATGTCCGCCGGATTCACAGCCTTCCGCCACAACCGCATCTGCACCGCAGCGTTCCATTCTCTTTGCGTGGGCAACGGAAGCGATTACCGGGATGATCTTCACGCCTGCTTCCTTCCACATTTTCATGTACTTTTCCGGGTTGCCGGCACCAGTGGTAACCACCGGAACCTTTTCCTCTACAATAACTTTTGCAATCTCATCTGCGTATGGACTCATCAGCATAATATTAACGCCAAATGGCTTGTCAGTAAGCTTCTTTACCTCCTGTACCTGCTGGCGTACCCACTCAGCCGGGGCACTTGCAGCACCGATCAGGCCAAGTCCGCCAGCCTCAGAAACAGCTGCTGCCAGGTGGTATTCTGCCACCCATGCCATGCCTCCCTGAATGATGGGATATTCAATTCCAAGTAATTTCGTCACTTCTGTTTTCATAAAAATCTCCATTCTGTAACCAGTACATCGAATATTAAGTAACCGTCATATTGACGCAGGATGATTACTGGCGGCTCTGAAGGTATGCTTCCACATCCCCTATCGTCTTAATATTCTCCAGATCCTCTGTTGGAATCTCCACCTCAAACTCTTCTTCCAGTGCCATTACCATCTCAAAAAGATCCAGGGAATCTGCTCCAAGGTCTTCCTTAAATGAAGTCTCTGCTGTCAGTGTGTTTACGTCTGCTCCTAATGAATCTGCTGTGATTTCTTTGATTTTTTCTAACATTTTATTATTCTCCTGTTCTGTTTTCTTCTATTATTTTATGCTGCAAAATGAGTATTTTCTCTCTTGCTTTTTTCTCTATATCAGCCATTTCAGCAGGCTTGCCCCATAGGTAAGCCCCCCGCCGAAACCGGAAAGAATGATCCAGTCTCCGGCTTTAAGTCTTTCCTTTTTCTTCCATTCATCCAGAAGAATGGGAATGCTTGCAGAAGAAGTATTTCCCAGATTTTCTATGTTCATGGGGAATTTTTCCAAAGGTTCTTTCATATGCTTTGCCACAGATGAAACAATTCTTGAGTTAGCCTGATGAAGCATATAATAACGGATTTCTTCCTTTGTTTTTCCTGCCTGCTCAAGGACCTCCTGGATCACCTCCGGCACCTTTGAAACTGCAAATTTGAATACTTCCTTTCCATCCATCTGCATGTAAGTGGGCGTAAGGTCTGCATTTTCTTCTGCAAATCCCGGCTGATTTCTGCTGGCACAGGTAAGCGCGCCGCCGTCATTTCCAATGGAATGAGTGGCCTGAACGTACACCGCCGACGGATCTGCTTCCAGCACCACAGCCCCGGCTCCATCGCCAAACAGCACGCAGGTGCTTCTGTCCTGCCAGTTGGTGAGATGGGAAAGCGCCTCCGCTCCGATCACCAGAGCTGTGCGGTAAATCCGTCCGCCCAGATAGGCCTG
This sequence comes from Blautia acetigignens, assembly GCF_025566865.1. Lineage (NCBI taxonomy): Bacteria > Bacillati > Bacillota > Clostridia > Lachnospirales > Lachnospiraceae > Blautia > Blautia acetigignens. The sequence continues at coordinate 136,390 of NZ_JAOQJM010000005.1, read as the reverse complement.
TGCCGTATTCAGCGCCAGCAAAAATCCTGTACAGGCACCATTTAGATCAAAGCAGGTTGCGTGAACCGCGCCCAGCAGTTTCTGCACCTCGCAGGCCGCACAGGGCATGATTTTTTCCGCGGACATGGTCGATACCAGAATCAGATCAATTTCTTCCGGCTTCATTTTCGCATCTGCAAGTGCAGCCTCGCCGGCCTTTGCCGCCATATAGGAAACGGTTTCTTCACCGGATGCAATGTGCCGCTGCCCGATTCCTGTGCGGCCGCGGATCCATTCATCGCTTGTATCCATCATGTGGGACAGCTTGTCATTGTCCCACACCTGAACCGGTATGTAGGAACCGGTCCCTTTTATTTTTCCAGTCATAATACCTCCTGGTATGTGATGCTTTAATTATTTTGCTTTAAAATAGTTTGATTATCAAAGTATATCACAGTTTTTTCATTTGTCAATATTTATTTTCAGCATAATTTCGGGTGGAAAAGGGGTTGTACCTTTTGGCATCCGCCGTTATAATGGTCGTATAAACGTTATTGTTCCTGCTGCATGGACGTGTGGCCAGACGGTCATATGCCATGTATTAAAAATCTCAGGAGGATGATTTCATGCGAAGAAAAAACAGTTTGATAATACCGGCTGTGCTGGCATTTTCCCTGTGTACCGTGACCGCAGTTCCTGTACTGGCAGAGGATGCGGCGCAGACGGAAGCAGAAGCTGATACCGCTTCTGATGAGGCTTCTGATGCCGCAGAAGACACAGCTGACACCCCCTACGAAAAAGGCACCATCACCGAAACAGACTATCAGAGCGAATGGCTGAATCTGAAGTTTACCCCACCGGAAACCGTTGTCATGAATACAGAAGAAGAATTAGAATCTGTTATGCGACAGGGCCAGAGCACGCTGGAAAAATCTTCCGGCATGGAGCTTGGTGAGGATGCTTTGTCCGGCACCGTTTATGAAATGATGGCTTCCTCTGTCTCCGGTTTTCCCAATGTTTCCCTGGTAGTAGAGGATGCTTCTCTGGAAAATATGACCGTAGACCAGTATTTCCTGGCTGCTCAGCAAATGCTGGACGCTACACAGATGGGATATACTTATTCAGAAGTTACAGACGCACAGATTGGCGGACAGGATTTCCGCGTTATGGAAACCAGCGTCACCATCAATGATTACGAAGTTCTTCAGAAATACTGCACACGTAAACAGGGAGGAAAGTTTGTCTCCATCATCTTATCCTACACCGCAGATACTCAGACAGAAGCAGATGAAGTCCTGGCAGCTTTTACTCCACTAAATGCTGATACGGAGGCTGCTCCCGCAGAATAAAAAAATGGTATATACTCCCCTAACCATCAAGGCCATGAAGCTGGCATACAAGGCTCATGAAGGCCAGTTTGACCAAAGCGGTGTCCCTTATATTTTTCACCCCATCCATCTTGCAGAACAGATGGAGGATGAAACCACCACATGCATTGCCCTGCTTCATGATGTCCTGGAAGATACACCCCTTACAGTCCAGGATCTGGAAAAAGATTTTTCGGAAGAAATTGTGCAGACAGTCCTTCTGCTTACCCATGCTCCTTCCGATGATTACCTGGACTATGTCCGCAGACTTTGCCAGAGTCCTCTTGCACGGAAGGTAAAGCTTGCTGATATTGCACATAATACAGATGAGACACGGCTTTCCGGCACCACGCCCGCGCCGGAGCAGCTGAAGCACTGGCGGACCAAGTATGCCGCCGCACTTAAAATTATCCGGGAATATGAAGCGGAACATGGTGTGTGAAATAAAAAGGTACCATATGCTTATTAGATTTTCATCCGATAAACATATGGTACCTTTTTATTTCACACCTAATATTTTCTCTACCAGTTCCCTGTGCGGCCGGTCCTTATCCGCCTGGAACACTGCCGCATGGTTCAGATCCGCACCGCCGTCTGTATATGCCGGGAACAAAAATCCGCATTCCGGCGCACCTGGCTCGTACTCATCTGCCAGCGGACAGATCACACAGATCAGATATTCAAAAACTGCCTCCGATTCCCACAGCCGTTCCTTGTCCGCGGCTTTCGCGGGAATATCGTACCTGTCGTGAAACATATAAACTGCATAGGACCTGCGGCTCTGGTAGTGCTCCATCACCAGATCATAGAAGCTGTCCATCAGAGCGTCATTTTTCAGTCCGCATTCCCGCAGCGCCATGAGAAGCTGCCACACTGTGCCCGGGCGCATATCCTCCTGGGAAAATTCATAACGCTTCAGATTCACATTGGTTGCCGCAAAAGGAACTGCTTTTGCCAGCTCTATATTCCGCTTCTTTTCTTCCGCGGACAGCTTCAGGAAATTCACATTAAAGCTGCCGTCAAAGTCGCCGTCCCCATCTACATAGCAGCCTGCAATGCGGGTAAACGAGCATCTGGAAACATTCATTCTTCTGGTCAGCGCCAGCATGTCCTCACGGTCAATTTTATTTGCCATAATTTTCTCCTGTGCGTGGGATAATCCGTTTTTTCCATTTTATCATTACGGCGTCCTTTACACAACAGAATTATCTGGTAGTTTCCAGCGCCTTCTTAATCCTCTCCAATGCCTCCGTCAGCGTAGCCCTCGGGCACGCCACATTGATTCTCTGGAAGCCCTCGCCAGCCTTGCCGAAAATCTTTCCGCTGTCCAGCCACAGGCCTGCCTTATAAATAATCAAATCTTCCAGCTCGTCCACGCTAAGCCCGATCTCCCTGAAATCCAGCCACACCAGATAAGTTCCCTCCAGGTCTGTCATTTTCACGCCTGGCAGGTTCTTCTCTACATAATCCTTAGTATAGACAATATTACTTTCCACATAGGCATGCATCGCCTCATACCACTCTTCCCCTTTGGAATAAGCGGCCTCCACAGCCACCAGTCCAAGCACTCCAAGCTGGCTGATTCCAGCTGCATCCAGCTGTTTCTGGAATTTCCTGCGCAGCTCCGGATTTGGGATAAAAATATTGGAGATCATCATACTTGCAAGGTTAAAAGTTTTGCTTGGAGAAGTACAGGTAATGGAAATGTCCTGAAACTCTTTTTTCACTCCGGCGAAAACCTGATGCTTTCCCTTAAACACAAAGTCCTGGTGAATCTCGTCACTCACCACGATCACTCCATGTTTCACACAGATATCTCCAAGCTTTTCCAATTCTTCCCTGGTCCACACTCTTCCAACCGGATTGTGAGGATTGCACAGGAAAAACAGCTTCACATGTTCCTCTGTAATCTTCTTCTCCAAATCCGCAAAATCAATATGATAGCGGTTGTCCTCTCCCTGGTAAAGATTGCTGCTTACCACTTTTCTGCCGTTGTCCGTGATTACCTCAGAGAAAGGATAGTACACCGGAAGCTGGATCAGAACGCTGTCCCCAGGCTGTGTGTACGCCTTCACCGCCATAGCAAGGGCAAACACAACGCCCGGCGTCTTGATCAGCCACTCTTCCTCTGGCTCCCAGTTGTGATAGGTTTTCATCCAGTTTGCCACGATTTCAAAATAAGGAGTCTGCACCTCGCTGTATCCGAAAATGCCCTCTTTCGCTCGCTCCACCAGCGCATCTTCCACGTAAGAAGAGGTCTCAAAATCCATATCTGCCACCCACAAAGGCAGCACATCCGCCGGCTTTCCTCTCTTTACCGCAAAGTCATATTTCAGGCATCTGGTATTTTTTCTGTTTATGATTCTGTCAAAATCAAGATTTCTTTCCGCCATTTAATTCTTCCTCTGTTTCTGCAAATACTTTCTCCAGTTCTTCCAAAAGATCCTGTGCATCCTCGATTCCTACGGAAAGACGAAGGGTACTTCTGGTGATTCCGTTGCGCTCGCGAATCTCCTCCGGAACGTCTGCGTGGGTCTGTGTGGTAGGATAGGTGACAAGAGTCTCCACTCCGCCAAGGCTTTCCGCAAATTTGATCATCCGAACCTTTGACAAAATAGAAAGGGCAAATTCCGGGCTTTCCAGCTGGAAGGTCAGCATGGAGCCGAAGCCTCTTGCCTGTTTTTTCATAATCTCATGGCCTGGGTGCTCCGGAAGTCCCGGATAGATCACCCTGGTTACTGCCTTCTGGGTTTTCAGCCATTCTGCAATTTTAAACGCATTTTTCTGAGCCTGCTCCATGCGGATTCCCAGGGTTTTGATTCCTCGAAGGATCAGCCAGCTGTCAAAAGGCGCCAGCCCGGAACCTGTTGTTTTGATCAGAAAACGAAGCTTCTCGCTGATATCCTCCCGGTTTGTCACCAGAAATCCAGCCAGGGTATCGTTATGTCCGCCCAGGAATTTGGTTCCGCTGTGCACCACAATGTCAGCTCCCAGATTCAGCGGATTCTGGAAATAAGGGGACAAAAATGTATTGTCCACAATAAGAAGCAGATCATGTCTCTTCGCAATGTCTGCCAGTGCTGCAATATCCGTTACATTCATCATAGGATTGGTAGGAGTTTCAATATAAATTGCCTTTGTGTTCTCATTCACATAGCTTTCCACGTCTTCTTTCCAGCAGTCGATCCTGGAAAACTGAAGCCCGTTTTTCGCGGAAACATTGTCAAAAAGACGAATGCTTCCTCCGTACAGGTCTGCGTCCACAATCAGGTGATCTCCAGGCTTAAACAGCTCCATTACCAGCGTAATGGCTGCCATTCCTGTGGAAAAGGCCAGCGCGTCGATTCCGTTTTCCAGAGTTGCCACGATTCTTTCCAGGTGCTCTCTGGTTGGATTCTGCAGTCTGCTATAGTCAAAGCCTGTGCTCTGTCCTACTGCCGGGTGTGCGTAGGTTGCAGTCTGATAAATGGGAAAACTGATGGAGCCGTAATTGTTGCAGCAGCCTTCCTCTTCTTCTAAATGTAAACACTTTGTATTGATTCCTCTTGCCATGATTCTCCTCCAGCTCCGTCTGATGTGATGTAAAAATTCCCAGCGAATGCTGAGAATTTATTTTCGTTTCTATCTGTACCTATCATAACAAAACAGGCGTATTTTGCATAATTCATTTTCCCTTGAGTTCGTTATAGAATATAGCTATACCAATTTATACTATATTAGATGGATTTTATTGCTAGAGCGTGTTTGAAAAAGGCTTTCTGCAAGATGTACGTCACAATTTGTGGGAGATTTTGCCCGGATGAGGGCGTCGTAGCGGGCTACGACAACCGAATTCGGGTGAAATATACCGCAAAGTGGGGCGTGCAGATTGCGGGAATGATTTTTCAAACAGGCTCTAGAATGCAGCTTCCTGCATCAAAATACCATCTGCACCAGCAGCATATACAAAACGGTTCCTCCGCCGATACTAAGCAGCGTATTCTTTTTCCATTTATGCAAAAAGACGATAAACAAAATCGCAATGGCTTCTGGCAGTCCGTAAGTTCCGCTTCCCGGCACATCCTTCAGGCAGTATACCACCAGAAGCCCGATTACCGCATAGGGAAGCACATTGCCAAGATGGCGGATAAATTCCGGCGGTTCCTTTCCTTCCGGAAAAATAAGAAAGGGAAGAAAACGGGTGACCATCGTTCCAAGAACCACGCATACAATGGTGATAATTCCCTGTGTAACTGTCATTGTCATGCTTTCTTCGCCTCCTTTTTCTTTTCCAGTCTGCGCTGGATCTCAAAGCACGCTATAATGGAAAACATTGCCGGAATGATGAAGTAGCTGCTACCTTAAATGCTTTTTTCTTCATATGTTAATCTTTCCTCTAGCCTGGCGTTACAGCAAAGAGCTGAAGGTTTCCCTTCAGCTCTGCGCAGCCAGTTCCTGAATTGCTTCTGTCAGGATGGTGTATTGTTCTTTCACCTGCTCATAAAGCTCGTCGCTGCCTTCTGTCTCTCTTCCTCTAAGTACCTCAGTCAGCTCTGCGCTTACCTTGTACAGGCTTGTAAATCCAAGATTCAGGCAAACACCTTTCAGTGTATGTGCTGCACGGAAAGCCTTCTCTCCGTCCTTGGCAGCAAGACCATCTGTCAGATCCTGAAAGCTTGGATCATTGAGGAATTTCACTGCAAAACGTTTCACAAGTGCTTCACTTCCAAGTCTTTTCAGGACTCCATCATAGTCTGAACCGACCTTCTCATAACATTCTTTTACTGTCATTTCAGCCTCCTTATTCTTTTGTTCCGGCTTTTCTTATGGGCAACTCCCGATCAATTCCTGCGGGGACAAAATTCGTTTCTTCACTTTATTATAGTGAAGAAACCGAAATTTGTCTACTGTTTGTATGCAAAACTCGTCGGATTTTGTTAGGAAAGCCTAATAACAAGCCACCTGCCACTTTATTAAGCGTCGGATCTGGAATAGGAATTTTTCATCTGGTTGCTGAGCTCATAAAGCACTTTATCCAGGGTTGCAGACGCCTCTTTTTTCAGCATATCTGCAATGGCCTGGTTGGCTTCCTGGCGAAGTGCCATTCGCTTGGCAGCGTCAGATTCTTTTTCCAGAAGGGCATCATACTGGTTGATCAGCTGATGGCCTTTTGCCATAACGCTCTCCTGGTAGCGCTCAATGTGAAATACAGAGCTTCTGTAGGAAGCATCTGCCATAGCTCCGATTATGCGGCTTACCCAGTAGAAATTGTCTGTTGTTACCTCTTTCGTTGTACTGGAAAGATAGTCCGGAGTGGTATCGATAGTGGCATAAAACGGCACCAGTACATTAAAGGCATTGGACGCAAACGCAACCCATTCCAGAATATTGCTATCTTTTTCCATTCCAGGACGCATCTGGATCACAGACAGGAAATCAGTGCGGTTCACGCCGATGGAACGAAATGCGCCTCTTTGTGCCTTGTCGCCATAGGATGCGTACGGATCGTAAGGAGTTCCCTGATAATGAGAGGACAGCACATATTTCACATCTTCCACAGTAATCTTTTTCTCCGGAACCATGCACCATGGCAGATCATCTGAATATGGGGTAAAATCAGCGTTTGGTCCGTCCCACACCTTTGTTCTCGGATTCAGATAGCGCTCCATAAACCACGCTCTGGGAGTGTTGTAAACGTGGTCTGCATCGTCATGGCTTCCGAAAGCATCTCTTGGATTAAGCACGCCGTCCATGGAAAGATCCAGGTGGTTTTTCTCTATAAATTCCCGCATGCCAGCAGAGCACATATATTCTTCCTGCTGGGAAAGAGCGTCCTCCAGGTCGAATTCGTCCAGTCCAAGCTGGTTTGGCATCACTACGTAAACGTCATCCGGCACTTTTCTTGCAATCCAGTGATGGCCGCCGATGGTCTCCAGCCACCAGATCTCGTCCTGATCCTGGAAGGCAATTCCATTCATCTCGTAGGTTCCGTACTGCTCCAGAATGCTGCCAAGTCTCTGCACTCCCTCTCTCGCGCTGTGGATGTATGGCAGAACCAGGGAAACAATATCTTCCTCTCCGATTCCTCCGGCTACCTCTTCTTTTCCATCTTCTGCCGGCTGATAAACCACCAGCGGGTCTGCTCCAAGCACACGGGGATTGGAGGTGATGGTCTCCGTGGCAGTCATGCCTACATTGGCCTCATTGACGCCGCTTGCCGCCCACACGCCTTCTCCTGCTACCGCATTTGGCACAGAGGTGTAGCGCATTGGATTGTCCGGAAGGTCGATCTCCACATGGGAAATTACGGATTTATATTTTCTCGGCTGTTCCTCTGGGTGAACTACCACGAATTTTTTCGGTGTATAATGTCCGGCTCCGGAATCGTCATTTCTTGCAATCATGGTGGAGCCATCATAAGACGCATTTTTTCCAACTAAAATTGTTGTACAAGCCATTTGTTTTTCCTCCTGAAGTTCCGATTCTGACCTTATTTTCACTTACTGCTCTGCAAGCATTTTCTCAGAATCTTCTGCAGTCTATGTTATCACAATCTGTGTTATTAGGGAATACTCCAAACCTTTCAGTGAAAAAGATTCTCGTTTCCCTGTTTTTTCCACTAATTTATCTGTTGTAACCTTCCCTCTCAGGCTTTATACTAAAGCTAGCTGCCACATTGACTTGGCTGATGTTTTATATTTTTCACCTATAAAAAAGGAGTTTCCCTATGCCAACCGCAAAAGAATACCTTCCTGTTTTTCTGGATATGGGAGACGCACTGCTTGGAAGCGGTGCGGAAATTTTTCGTGTAGAAGATACCCTGAACCGCATGGGCTATGCCTGCGGTGCAACCCAGATGAACGTTTTTGTTATTACTTCAAGCATTGTCGTCACCATGGAATTTCCAGGTGACGGAGCCAGAACCCAGACACGCCGGATTCGTGAAAATGGGGGAAATGATTTCACCCGGTTAGAACAGCTCAATGACTTAAGCCGCCATTTCTGCAGACAGCCTTTTTCCGCCAGGGAACTGGAGCGGAAGCTGGACCAGATCAAAGCCGACAAACCGCTGCCGCTTCTGAATCTGGCGGGAAGTATTCTGGCAGCCTTCAGCTTCGCCCTTTTTTACCAGGGAAGCATCCCGGATGCCGTAACTGCCAGTCTGGTTGCCATACTGATCTGGAGTTTCCAGCGGTATCTCCGTCCGGTGTGCATGAACGAAGTTACCTTCCAGTTCGCCGCATCCTTTCTTTCCGGCTGTGTGATCTGCGGGGCTGTCCTTCTTTTTCCAGGGCTTCATATGGACAAAATTATGATCGGGGACATTATGCTTCTGATTCCCGGACTGATGTCCACCAATGCCATTCGGGATGTTCTCATCGGCGACACCCTGTCCGGCATCATCCGGCTGATTGCGGCTCTGCTTCTTGCCGCAGCACTGGCGCTGGGATTTATGGGCGCAATTCTTTTATTTGGGAGGTTTGGACTTTGAATACACAGGCCATCATTCAGCTGATCACAGGAGCTGTGGGCTCCGTTGCCTTTGGAATGCTCTTCCATATGAAAAGCAAATATCTGCCCCTTGCCGGCGCAGGCGGATTTCTTAGCTGGCTGGTTTTTCTTATTGGGAAAACCATATGGGGAAGTGTTTTTTTGCCTACTCTTCTGGCTGGATTTATTGCGGATCTGTATGCGGAAATCCTTGCCCGGATCTGTAAGGAAACTTCCACTTCCTTTTTCGTTACTTCTGTAATCCCACTGATTCCCGGAAGCACGCTCTACTACTGTATGAACAGCATCATGGAGGGAAACACCATGCAGGCCCTGGCATATGGTCGGGATACTTTTTTGTTTGCATTTGGAATTGCGGCAGGAATGAGTATTGGATGGGCAATCTGTTATTTTTTCAGAACTGTAAAAAGCAAATGAGCCACTGGGATTTTTATCCGCGAGAGGCTCATTTGCTTCTACATTTTTTCTGTCAGCTTTTTAATTTCAACCTTACGGTTTCGCCAGCCTTTTTTCCATATCATGAGAAATACCTGAAAATCCAGGCTGTCTCTGGCTGTGGTAAAAGGCTCTTCCCGCAGCACTTCCGCTTTCACCCCCTGCTCTGCCAGGTTTTGCTGCAGCATTCTGGCTTTTTCCAGCAGGCTGTTTAGCTGTTGATCTGCTTTTTCACCAAAGGAACGGTTCGGATAAACGGCCGCTTCCTTTTTTAATTTTTCTGTGAGAAGATCAATGACAGCTGTATGGCGGTTCTGGTGCAGAGCTCCTGCCACCAAACGGGCAATCACTGGCTTTGGAAAACGTTTGTAAAAAGCCAGAAGCCGCAGCAAAGAACGGTCTTTCACCTCTTCTGCCAGCTCTTCCATAGTCTCAAAAGCTGCCTCAGAGGGAACCCAGGGCTCCTCTTTTGGCACAATGTATTTCGCCGGGACTGCCGGATAACAGCAATAATTCAGCGGAGGAAAATCAGCCAGCTGGACCAGCTTTTCCTCTTCTTCCGTGCAGAATTCCTCTCCAAGATATTCCAGCTTATCTCTTGCAATGGCAATCCGATATTCCAGCTGCCTTAAATATTCATAGCCGGGAACCCAGAAGTGGCCAATCTCCCCGTAGTTGTACAGATGCACTTCCAGATCCAGGTTTTCGAAAAACAGAGTCACCACATTTTCTCCCTGCCATACGGAAAGCACATATTGGTCATCTTCTTCGCTGAGGGAAGATTTCAGTGGGCCTTCATAACCCTCCAGGTAATTTCCTGTAAGCCGTACTTTATCAAAAATAAGAAAGCTTTCTACTGCATCATTCATCAAATATACAAGGCGAATTTTATTTTCCTCTATCAGAAGTTCAAACTGCTGTTGCTCCAGAAGCTCCTCCAGCATTTCAAATGTATCATACATAAATTTGTTACCTCTTTTTCCCAGGTTGATTTTCATTATAAAGACCTCTCCCATAATTGTCAAAAATTCCTGCGTGAAGGACTTTGGGCAGGTGCATGGAATGTTACAGTTCACTCCGTGCCCAGTAACACGCTTCGCGATGCACAGAAATCATGCTTTGCATGATTTCGCGCCGCAATCCTCGGGTTTTCTGTGAACTTTGTTCACAAAAAACACCTCGCGGAATATTACCTATGAACAGTAACCATGGAATTTCTATATAGTTATAAAATAGATAGCATACAATTTACAGCTTACATTTTTCATATAATTTCTATATACTTTATACTATGAATAAATAGCGTAAATACCCGGGGAATGCCATATTTTGCCCTGGTTGAAAACGGATTGGAGAATGAATATGAATCAGATCGACTATGAAAATTTAGGAACCCGAATGAAAGAGCTTCGAATCAAAATGAAGCTGACTCAGGCAGAAGTTGCCAGAGCTCTGAACGTAACCCCAGGCTACATCAGCAACGTGGAGAACAACCGTACCGCTATGTCTCTGCGTATCCTGATCTACTACGCAAGACTGCTGAATATTTCCCTGGATTCCCTCATCGGCAGAATTGATTCCGAATACCGCGAGACCGCTCTGGACCGTGAGATTTCCGAGCAGGTACATAAGCTTGAAATCCCACAGAAACAGAAGCTTCTCAAGACCATGAAGGTATGGATGGACGAGGATTAAATTTTCTGCTGCAATCTATTATCCCTTAAGTGTCTGCCCCATAAGCAGGCACTTATTTTCTTGTGCGAAAAGAGCCGCAATGTTATAATTTATCTGATTTCGTAACTGTACAGTTACCTGCTTTCATTAACAGGAAAGGAATTGTTTTCACTATGTTTCAGTGTCAACGCGGATATACGCTTCGAAAAATAAAAGGAGTCAGTCATCTCCTTCCTTACGGACAGCAGATGGCGGATCAGAAAAAGGGAATGATTCTCAACGAGACCGGGACTTTTCTGTGGAACGTGATCCAGCATACAGAAGGTTCGGACCCGGAAACGCTGGCGGAAATGCTGGCGCGGCTGTATGGTCTTGGGGAAGAAGCTTTCCCGGAGGTCTTAAATGATGTCAATGACTTTTTGTCGCAGATGACCGCTCTTGGAATGATAACCGAAAGCCTTAAGCCCATTTCCCATGCATGCACTGCCAGCATGAAAATTGCCGGGCTTTCTATCAATTTCTACGGTCCTGTCCAGCTTCTTGGCGACCGCTTTGCGGATTTTTATGTTAACCATCCGGCAGATGAACCAGATCAGGAAATTGAATTTATAACAAGGTCCCCTGCCAGCCACAATTATGGGCAGGTGCTTCTTCGCAATTCGGATATGACTATTTTTGAAAACAGCGACCGCTATGTGGTTTTGTTTCCTCAGATGTCAAATATTCATGAGGTACATATGACCCTGGACGGCAGCTATGTTCGGTTCTACTGTTCCAATGCAGTCACAGATCAGACGACAGAGAATCTTTTTCATGCTCTTCGTCTGTTTTTCTTGTTTCTTGCACAACAAAAGGGATTGTTTGCCATTCATTCAGCATCCATACTTTACAGAGAAAAGGCATGGCTTTTTTCCGGGCACTCCGGCATGGGCAAATCCACCCACACCGGGCTCTGGCATCAGCTTCTTGGCACACCCTTTCTCAATGGTGATCTGAATCTTCTGGGAATCCATGAAAACCGAATCATGGTTTACGGCATTCCCTGGTGTGGTACTTCCGGAATTTATACCATAAAGACCTATGTGCTTGGAGGAATCGTCCTTCTCGGCAAGGATCCTGCCAGAGATTATCTTGAAGAGCTTTCCCCCTCGGACCAAATCCTCCGGGTAATGCAAAGAATGATCTCCCCAGCCTGGAAAGAGAGTCAGCTGACCAAAAATCTTTTCTTTGCCGAAGAAATCGCAAATCGAGTTCCCGTACTCCATTTGTTTTGTACGAAAAACCAGTCTGCTGTAAAAGTCATCCGAGAAGAGATTGACCAACTGGAGGTGCTCCATGAAAAATAAGCTCCAGCTGATCTGGAAACATCTCAGGCAGGGAACACTGCAGAAAATGTGGCGGCAAACGCTCTGGATCTATCAATATGGAAGGCGTTACTGGAAATCCATGATTCTGTATACACTCCTTGGAATTACAGGCTCCTGCGTTTCTCTGGTTTCCAGTCTGATTTCCAAGGATCTGGTAGACATTATCACCGGACATCAAACCGGAAAGCTGCTCTCCACCTTTGCTGCAATGATCGGTTTTTCCATAGCTAACATTCTGGTTTCCCAGGCATCCGGCTATGCATCTACCTTCATCAGCCTTAAGGTGGATTCCGAGATTAAGAACGACATTTTTGCAAAAATACTGATTACTGACTGGGAATCCCTGACAGATTACCACACCGGAGACCTGGTCACCCGCTGGAGCTCAGATGCTTCCAATATCTCCAGCGGAATCCTGAACTGGATTCCCAACCTGATCATTTATACCTTCCGTTTCATCAGTGCCCTGGCTGTAGTCTTGTACTATGACCCCACCTTTGCCTTATTCGCCCTTCTTGGAATTCCTTTCAGTGCTCTGATGTCCCGTCCCCTTCTTAGGCGGATGCGGAACAATAATGAAAAAAGTGCTGCTATGAATGCCAAGATGTACGGCTTCAACCAGGAAGCCTTTTCCAATATCCAGACCATCAAGGCCTTTGACCTGATCCAGTTTTATACAGAAAAGCTGAAATCCCTGCAAACGGAATACATTGGCATGCGCCTGGAATTTCAGAGGATGTCCATTCTCACCTCTGTGCTTATGTCCATTGTGGGATTTATTGTATCTTACAGCTGCTATGGATGGGGAATTTACCGTGTGTGGAGCAATGTTATCAGCTACGGAACCATGACCATGTTTCTGTCTCTGTCCGGCACATTGACAAGCTCTGTAAACTCTCTTGCCAGCCTGGTTCCATCTGCTATTTCCCTGACGATTTCCGCCGGACGTCTTATGGACATTGTGGAAATGCCCCAGGAGGATTACAGTCAGGATGATGCTGTAAATACTTTTGAAAAAAAATATCGTTCAGAGGGCTTCGGTCTTTCCATGGAGCATCTGAACTATACTTATCGTTCCGGAACTCATGTGTTCGCAGACGCTTCTCTGGAAGCATACCCTCATGAGATCGTAGCTCTGGTAGGGCCTTCCGGCGAGGGAAAAACAACTATGCTGCGGCTGATTCTTTCCCTTTTGTATGCGCAAAGCGGCACCTTCCATATCTGTGCCGGGCAAAATCATGAAAAACAGGTTCCTATGTCACCGTCCACCAGAAAGCTGTTCTCCTACGTACCTCAGGGAAACACCATGTTCTCCGGCACCATTGCAGAAAATATGCGAAATGTAAAACCAGATGCCACAGATGAGGAGATTGTAGAAGCTCTAAAGCTTGCCTGCGCGTGGGATTTTGTGGAACAGCTGCCCGATGGTATCCAAAGCGTTGTGAAGGAACGGGGCGGCGGCTTTTCAGAGGGGCAGGCACAACGGCTTTCCATTGCAAGAGCACTGCTTCGCAAGTCACCCATTTTGCTTCTGGATGAGGCAACCTCCGCACTGGACGTAGCTACAGAGCGCAAGGTGCTTCGAAATATTATGCAGGATACTTATCCAAGAACCTGCATTGTGACAACTCATCGCCCAACCGTGCTGAATATTTGTACAAGGGTTTATGCTATAAGGGATAAAAAGTGTGAAGTGCTTGATGAAGTGGAAATTGAAAAAATGATGCGGGAATTTTAAAAGAGACGCAGAATCCGTAGTGGGTTCTGCGCCTCTTCTTTTTAGTTCACTGAATAAGTAAATCCTGTCATCTGAAGATCATCAATGCTTGTTCCATGATTCAGATGAATTCCGATAGTCAGCGGATTCGATGCTGTACTTGCAAATGTAAAGGTAGCAGTGTTACCGGACCAGGATGTCTGAACAGAAGCATTGTCTGTCTCGGCCTGATCTACAGTGTCATTGAAGGTAACATTTAATGTAATCGTTCCATTTATGCCAGACCAGTTAGCCATTGCAAGTCCCTTGCCGCCATTTGTTCCCCATCTGTCCCAAACACCGTGATAAGTCACATTCAGGGTTCCTGCAGCACCACTGGCTGCATACACACCCTCTGCCATTCCGGAATCTACAGATACTACAGGTTTCTTATATGTGTTCATCATAAATATCTCCTCTCTTTTGAAATACTTTTTTATTATTCTGATGCCTTTTTTTATGTTTTTATAATAATTACTAAATGTCTCAAAGTCAAGTATTTATAGGAATTTCTCACCATTTCCATATAATTTTTGTCTGTTTTTCAGACACGTTCCATCCCTTTTCTTGTGAATTCTTTTATCCAATGCTATAATGATCCTATCAGAATCTCCCTAAAAGTTTTAGAACATATTTGAAAGGACAGCTATGAATACAAAAGACAGCTCAAACCAAATAGATATGGAACAGCTTCTTCAGGATGGAAATATCCTGAAGCTCAAGCCTCAGGGCTACAGCATGTACCCTCTTTTCATTCCCGGCAGAGATGAAGCTCTGATCCAACAGGCAGCTTTGGAATCCCTTCGTAAAAATGATGTGGTTCTGTATCGCCGGGATCATAGTATTCTTGTCCTGCACCGCATCTGCCGCATTGCGCCTGAGGGGATCTACATGGTAGGTGACAATCAGTCTGAGGTGGAAGGTCCTCTTCGCCCGGATCAGATACGTGGAAAGCTGGTAGGCTTTATCCGGAATGGAAAAAATTTTTCTGTCAAAAATCCACTTTACCGTTTTCTTTCCTTTCTCTGGCTTACCATGCTTCCCATACGGCCTGTATGCTTCCGGCTGACAGCCTTACTGCGCAGACTGCTGCAGCACGCCCCTTTTGCATAAGGTTTCCACTACCATTTGCACATCCTCAAGAACCTCTTCCTTTTTTATTCCATATTCACGGCTCACCAGATCAGCCAGCTCTTCCACAGAAGCTGCCTGATCTGCATGCAGATAAATAAAGCCTGCTGTCTCGCTTAAAGAGATTACCTCATTTACCTGCTCTGCCAGTTCTCCTGTGGGCAGCAAAACATATTCCTCTTCCAGTTTTTTTATTACATACCCTGCTGTTTTTTTCACAATATCTACCTCTTTATTTTCATGATGTTGGGGTCAAAAGGTTTTTTGACCTTTTGACCCTGGTATCTTTTCATAACATTGCCAGTTTCCGGCAACCATGATATACTTTACTATCATGTAACTTAGGAGTCCGCTATGCAGTCCATCTACGAAACTTACCTGAAAATCATAAAAAATACCTGTTCCGGCTCTGCACTTCCTGTATGTGTTTCACCGGAAGACAAAGCCGATATAGCCCGTCTGGCAGAGGAAAACTGCACTGTACCATTTGTGCTTCCATACTGTCGGCACACCAGCATCTATCCAGTCATGCTTCAAAGAACCAAAAGCATGATGCTGAACTACTATCAGATTGAGCAGTTTACCAGACGCACCCTTTCTCTTCTTTTGGAGCATAACATCAGCTGCATTCTCCTTAAGGGAATCAGTCTGGCAAATTATTATCCGGTTCCGGAATACCGAAAGCTGGGAGATCTTGACCTCTATCTTCCAGAACCCGGCGATCTGGCCAAAGCCAAAAAGCTTCTTGAGGAAAATGGCTACAGAGATGAGCATGAACTCAGTGATCACCATATAACCTACCGTTACACCTTTCCAGCTACGGGACGAAGCTTTACCCTTGAGCTTCACTATCGCGTAGTAGGCATTTACCAGTATGCTCGCGCTAATCAGATTGTAGACCAGGTATTCTCAGCTGAGAATCTCCAACCTGATACAGACATCATAAACGGCCAGCCATACCCGGTTCTTCCCCCTACCCAGTATGTGTTTTACATGATCCACCACATGCTTAAGCATTACCTTTACAGTGGTTTCGGAATCCGTCTGCTCTGCGATTTCGTATTTTATCTCAGAAAGCATGAACAGGACATTCATTTTGATCAGCTTCATGCGTGGTGCAGGGAATCCCGGATCAGCCATCTTTATGAAATTGTTTTGGAAACCTGCCGCATCTATCTGGGCCTTCCTGACACAATAGATTCTCAGGTTCATTACAGTCCCCAGGACTGCGAAGCATTCATTTCCAGAATTCTGAAGGATGGGGATATGGGTACAGATGTTTCCACCACACTGGTGGGAAGCACCTCCTACCAGAAGGTCAACCTGATCACCTGCTTCCGGGAAGGTCATATACAGATGAAGGTCCGCTTTCCAAAAGCCAGCCACGTTCCGGTTCTGTGGCCAGCTTTGTGGATAATTACTTTTTTCTGTTTCATGAAAAACACTTATCTTGTAAGAAACACAACCCTTCGGGAAACACTCCGGGATTTTAAAAAAAGCAATCAGAAGACAAAGCTGATCAAAATATTTGAGAACAGTGATTCCTGAAACGGAGTCACTGTTTTTATTCTCTGAGACCGGTATCCGACAGCCGTTCATCCACTCTGTTATTAACCAGTATCTTAATACCAAATGCCAGACTCAAATAGCATTTTAGCTTCATTCCCACAGAAAATCCACGTACCATGATTCTCCATAAGCCTTGCTGCAAATTTCTTTTCTCCGCTGCAAGCTTTGCAAAGCTCTCTTTGGCAAGCTTATCCTGACCATATAGCTTCAGTATTTTTCGAATACGCCACACAGAGGGCTTTCCTTTTTGATATTCCGCTTTGGCATCAAAAAAAGAAGCAAAAAGAATCGTATACCATATCAGATCCTCATAGCGGGACAAATACCCTTCCCTGCCCTTCAGCCATTTCTTAAGTGTCCCGGCAATTCCCAGCCAGCACTTTCCGCAATCCGGATCATAACGATAGGAAACAGACGCCTCATTCCTTCGATAAACATATCCCACGTCCTCAATAAACCCATATCTTGCACCAGCGCAATAACACTGCATATTAAACAGCTTATCCTCCCCATACTGAAATTCAGAAAATTCCAGCTGCTTTTCTTCCAGGAATGCTCTCCTGTACAGCTTCCCCCATACATAAGAAAGGGTTCCCACTGAAAAAAATCCGCAAAATCGAAACTCCTCCGTGTCTCTGCTATACCTTGAAAATGTTCTGTGTGTTGCCGCCGGAAGAATTCGCTCCTTCCATAAACGTACGTAATTACTTACCAGAATATCGGTATCCGTCTGCTTTGCAATATTCACATAACGATCAAAAACCAGTTCATCAGGCAGATAATCATCGGAATCCAGAAACAGGATATACTCCCCTTTGGCTGCCTGCAGTCCCAGATTTCTGGCACTTCCGATTCCCTCGCAGCCATTGTACAGCGCATAGATATTTTCATATTTTTCTGCATAGGCCTGGGAAATTTCCAAGCTTTTGTCTTCGGAATCACTGACCACCAGATAAAGCTCCCAGCTTCGGTATTTCTGCAGGCGCACGCTCTCCACAGCTTTTTCCAGATACTGCTCGCAGTTATATACTGGTACGATCACAGATATCATTCCCTGTTCCCCTGTCATGACTGCCTCCTCCCACGAATCTGCAATATTTTTCTGAGAACATGATGTAAAAGCCCTTCCATTTTTTTCCAGTTTTCTGTTTTCCTGTAAACCACCCAAAGCAGCAGGTTTGGCACGGTCACACAGATAATCCCTCTGTAGATCAGGGAGACAAATGGCCCGCCTGTAAAAAGCCTGCATATAAGCTCTGTTATCCACCATACGAAAGCCATTACGGCAAGATATACACCATATTTTATAAAAAATGTGGATATCGGTTTTTTCAGCCTGTATTTGTATATCACATAGGGCTCTACCCACACGGAGGTAAGCACAGTACTGAAAAAGGTTCCTACAAAAACGCCAACAACGCCAAAGTGCGTAACCAGGGCAATTGATATTCCCAGGTTCAAAGCAGCCTCAGCAACGGCCTTATACCGGTCATACCAGAACAATCCCATGGATTCTTTAAAAATCAATACTGCACGTCTTGTTCCATTGATAAAAAAGTTAATACACAAAACCAGCACGATTTCCCGCTGGAACAGATACTGACTGCCAAATGCCAGCTCCACAAACGGATTCAGCATTTCAAACAGGCAGATTCCTGCAAAGCCAAAGACCCAGTAGCCCATGAAAAACAGCTGGTCAAATACTTTCCCTACACGTTCCTTATCCTCTGTAACTCCCAGGTTTCCCACACTGGCTGCCACTCCAAGAAGTGCCTGCTCCAGCACCTGTCTTATGGAACCGATTACCAGATAATAGTTTGAATAAATTCCGGCAGTCACAACACCTACAAAGCTGGAAATCAGAAGGTTATCTGTATTATTGACAATTACATTTCCCAGCTTATGCATCAGCATAGCCTTCACATTTTTCAGAATATCCTGGCGTTCTTCTTTGGGAAGCTTTTTGGTACAGGGCTCCTTAAGATAGGGAAACAGTGCATCAGCCTTTTTGGACATACATATATTGCCGGAAATGGTACATACTACAGCCACGATCAGAAACAAAACAAAATTCCCGGTAGTCAGAAGCACAAGAATCTGACAGATATCCTGAAGTACCAGAAAGCCATTATGATTCAGGACTGTAATATAATTCATCTGATGAGCATCCACCAGCGTTTTTTTGTAAATCAGCAGATAAGAAACTACAGAATTCAATAAATACAGCAGATAAATCAGTACAAGATGATCAACATCCGGCCGGTCCTTCATCAGTACATTGAGAAATGGAATGAGACAAAGACCTGCTGTCAGCACAAAAGCTGCTGTCATCCTGTAGAAGGTACGAAACATCCGCATCAGGATTTGCTGCTTTTCTATGTCCTTTTTCGCAATAGGTCCATAAAGGGCATAGGTAATAGCAGTCCCAACGCCAAGCTCTGACAGGGACAATATATTTAATATGTCCGTAAACAGGCCGTTAATCCCTACATATCCTTCACTTAAGGTTCTGGTAAAGATTACCCTGGTAAAAAAACCCATAAGGATTGCCGCGGCCTGCGCTGCAAATGCAACGGTTGTATTCATAACAGAATATTCTGTTCGGGATTTTGATTCCAACTTCTTCAATCCTTTCGTCTAAGCGCTGACACCGCCTAAAATTTTTTCAGATTACCTACTTCCTTGGTATCCATCTTCAAAAGCTTCTCCCGAAGCCATGCAGAGGATATGGAAAAAGTCATTCGAAACATATAGAGAAACGGTTTCAGTCCTGAATGCATACTTACTCCTGTTGTCCGCAGATGCATTACAGCAGGAATCTCCCTGATATGAAAACCAAGCAATAGCATCTGCATCAGCATATTTGCATCCGGATACTTGTCATCAAAATGATTGTATCTGGAATAAAAAAGAAAGGTTCTCCAGCTCAATCCCTGAAGTCCTGTAGTTGGATCTGTAATATCTCTGCCAGTCCCCAGCTTCAGAAGTGTCCGAAACCATACGATCGCAATCTTTTTAACTGTGGAAACAGGAAACTCCGTGCTGCCGTCCATGAATCTGGAACCCAGCACAATATCCGGAAAATTCCCATCTGCATCCGGGGTTTTCAATGCTTTATATAGTATAGGAATATTGCAGACATCATGCTGACCATCTGCATCCATCTGTATTACGTAACGATATTTTTTACGAACTGCATATTTATATCCAAGCTGCAGTCCGCTTCCATATCCAAGATTAAACACATGTGTGACAACTGCATGGTTTCTCTTCTTTACAACCCAGTTTGTAAAATCCGATGAAGCATCATTCATAACCAGTATATCTGCAATAGATGCAATTTCCGGCTGCTCAAGCTGCTGAAGAAGATTTACGATTGTCTTTTCTTCATTATAAGCTGGAATTATAATTAATAACTCTTTCTTGGTTTCCATCTATGTTCACTTCTTTCGTTAAAATTCAAAATATTTCATTACATCCGTCTGCTCCGGCATTAGCTTCACAGATGCCCGTTTCCCCAACTCTTTACGCTTCTTTTCGTCTTCCAGAAGCAGTTTTATCTGCGCACATACCGCTTCCGGTGTCAAACTGCACATCATTCCGTCAACACCTTCTACAACCTGCTCCCGATTTCCGCTGCAATCTGAGACAAGGATTGCACATCCAAGAACCTGAGCTTCCTGAATCGCAATGCTCTTCCCCTCAAATCTGGTTGCATGGACATAAAGATCGCACTGTGCATAATATGGGTAAGGATTCGCTGTTGCTCCAAGCAAAATAAATTCCTTATCTAGACCAAGCTTATGTATTTTCTCCTGAAGCTTTTCCCGCAGTTCTCCTTCTCCAAGCACATACCACCTGGCCTTTATTCCCTGATCCTTCAAAAGCTTCATGGCATCTATAGAGATCTCATATGCTTTCTGCGCTGTCAGCCTGCCAACAGTAAGTATTCTTTTTCCATCATAGGAATCTTCAAAGCCACCTGGAAGAAGCGATTTTCGTTTTATCTCTTCCTGATCAATCAAATTATGAAATACTCTTGTTTTTAATGTACATTCCGGATAAACGGCAAGAAAGCTTTGCATTACTTCTTTCGACACTGTAAAAATCCGGTCAAAATCCAGATAACATTCCCTGTCCAGTTCACGCGTATAGCCTGCATATCCGTAGTCTACATGCAAAAATGTGCACTTTTTTTCTGCCTGTACATGGTCATGGACAAAATAGGCAGAGCCACCCTCCAGGTACGCAATTGCTATATCATAGTGTTCTTTCAGCTGCTGCCCACTGTCTGACATTACCCTCCACAAAAGCTTGTCCGGATATATTTTTCTTTTTTTCCCCATTGTATAAACAGCCTTGATAAGATAAGAAAAATTTCGAAATACTGCCCCTCTGATAAAAAGCCGCTTCAGTATATTTTTATTCAGGATTTTTTTCCCTGAGCGAGATAAAACAGAAGCATCCCGATAGCTTTTGTTCAGAATCTTGACATACTCCGGAAGCTGATGGATCAGCTCGCCCTGGTCCATGAGAACATACAGTGACGTTTCATACTGATCTGGTGTAAATTTTTTCAAAAGCTCCAGAAGGGCTTTCTCAGCGCCAGCGCCTCCCAGTGTATTGATCACAAACAATACCTTTTTCATACTACCGCTCATCACTCCTTAAGGATTCTTTATTCATCGCTTCTTTTATCTCTTTTAGTTCTTTCATAAGCTTCTCGCTGTCCTGGTTCAGAAGGGACAGCTGCATAGCCAGCTCCTGATTTCTACGCATAAGAATGGATACCTGGGTACTGATAAACCACAAGCCCCACACAGCACTTAAAACCATAAGCAAAATCAGGATCAGGACTCGCTTACTCACATAATGATCCAGCTGATATGGCTGTAAAAGTAATCCGGCTATGATCATCAGGCAGGACAAAATAGCCCAGACCAGACAAAATGGTTCTGTCATTTTTCTTTTTGCCAGAGAGAACACAGCCTTCATAAGGAGAACAACTCCCAAAATAATTATAAAAGCCTTCAATAAATTACCAATATCCACTTCCTTATCCTCCTTTATCCTTCGTATCGGTCAAATACCTTTGGCGACGGGCACTCACCCTTCTGCTGCTTCAGCAAATGTCCGCTGCAAAAAATATGCACATCCAGATTTTTCTCCATCCAACGCAATCTCCAATATGCTACCGTCCATCCCGTAAAGCTTCCCGCAGTTAGTCCCATTCCATACCACACCTCCGAAAAATGTGTGGAAATCAGGCTTCCCACAAAGGTCACTGCACAAAATGACAATGCAGTCAGTACAGAACCTGTCAAGTCGTTAAAATAATATAGAAAAATAATTTCCGCATACATCAAAAACAAAATAAAATATCCTGCAGAAAGGCACGGATAAATCCTTAAGGTCATTCCTCCAAATCCAAGCTGTGGAAGAAAAATCATGCACAGCAGGAAAATCACAAGTGTAATAATAAACTGCACTCTGGCAAGACTCATCAGTTCTTCTGAGAGCATTCGGAACATTCTCTTTTTGGTAATCTCAATATCTGCCCCTCTGCCTCCAATCACCGCTTCTGAATACGCCTTATATCTTTCATGAAAATTCATTTCCACCCTGCTGATAAAAATAACACTGGCTGAAATATTTGTAAACATGGCAAGACAGGTGGCCATATCATATGTTGTCACACAAACAAAGCTTTCGACTACTATTTTGCGAAGGTCTGTTGTCCAGAATACAAAATTGTGCACGTATAGTCCTAAGGTATAAAGAAAATTGGTAGCTACCAGCGGCCAATAATCTCGGAAATATTTTAAGACCTCCCTGTATTTCCCGCTGTTTTCGCGGAAATAGCTGCGCACCACCGAAAATTCCAGGCAGGCAATCAGCCAGAATCCAATGGTTAATGCCAAAAGCATCCCATAAGTAATACTCCAGGAAAGAATCCTTACAAACCAAAAGGAAAGCAATACAGTAACTGTCATACCGATTATAAAGAAAAAGGAAATCTTCTTATAATCCTTGCATATGGAAAGATACAACATGGAATAAAACACCAGAACTAAGGCAATATAGCCGCAATACCCTGTAAACACATAAATAATGTCTACTTTTCCCACCAGATATTCATGTACACAGAAAGCAATTCCCACTAACGAGCTAAGCGTAATGTTCAGTATCATCCCAACATAATAACAGGGTAAAATATCCTCAAAGGTTTCCTGATAAATCACATCTGACATATAGCGGGACAATACAGAATTAAAAGGAGAGGCTGTAAGCAGCGCAAATATAAAAATGTAAAGCACCGTGCAGGAGAACAATTCTCTTGTTGTATAACCCACGGAATCAAATCCCAGAAGCTTTTCCATAAAACAAAGGGCACCGATCACGGTCAGCATAGGTGCAATCGTCACTACTGTACTATATCCAATTCCTATAATATCCGTTGTCAGTGTATTTTTTCCATATATATTATTTAACTTAACACCAATTCCAGCCATACATGTACTCCATCCTGCACTTTGTCAGTTTTTTATCTCAAAAGGCTCTTCTGACCAGGAAAGCCCGTGTTTCTTTGCAAACTCTTTATAAATATCTTTGTAAACCTCTTTCATCTGCTCAATCCTGTAAAATCCGTTTACCCGCCGCAAACCGTTTTGCCCCATTCGCTCACGTTCTTTTGGATTCTCGGCAAGCTTTATCATTGCCTGCGCAATCTCCTCAATATTCATAATGTGGGTAAGAATTCCGGCGTCACCCAGTCCGTCATTATTTCCAAAAATCAGTTCCCGGCAATTTCCCACATCAGTAGCAATTACAGGTATTCCTGCTGCATAGCTTTCCAGAATCGTAAGCGGCTGCCCTTCACTGATACTGGTCAAAATGGTGAAATCCATTCTTCCAATATAATCCCTCACGTTGATCCTGCCGGTGAATATAATATCCTTAATTCCAAGAGTTTCTACCAGATCAAAGCATTCCCCGGCATATTTCTCATCCTCATCGGTTGGGCCCATAATCCATAGCTTCAGCTTCGGTACCTTTTTTTTCGCAAAGGCAAACGCCTGAATCATCGTCTTTACATCCTTAATCGGTGTTACCCTAAGAACTGCTCCCACATTTATTGCATCCTGATCCTCTTCGGTTTTTCCCGGAATTTCAAGAAAACCGTTCACATTTATTCCATTTGGAGTTAT
The DNA here is from genome assembly GCF_025566865.1 of Blautia acetigignens. NCBI lineage: Bacteria > Bacillati > Bacillota > Clostridia > Lachnospirales > Lachnospiraceae > Blautia > Blautia acetigignens. The sequence goes on along the minus strand of NZ_JAOQJM010000005.1, from coordinate 112,413 downwards.
ACGTATCTTCTCTTCGGGACATCCCAGATCCATCTGAAGCAGTCTGGCGCGAGCATACAGGCAGGTAACAATATCTGCCCTTTCATAGGCAAGCAAAGACATCTTTTTAAATTGTTCAATCCAGATATTTTTGTAAGCTCCTTTTACCCACTCAGCCTTGATCAGTTCTTCTTCTCTCTCTCTGGTATAAATTCCATGCTCTGAGATCAACAGTGAACTGTCATGGAAATGAACAGCCATGCTTCCAAGGACTCCTGCATATCCGGTTGCCACACAGTGATAAAGATCCGCCTTTGGTATATTCATCTTTAATACCCAGAACATAGGAAGATAAATAGAGCGTAAGGTCCATAAAAAATCAGAAAATATAATACCAGAATATTTTCTGTTGTAGCATTCCCTGGCAATTTGAAAGAAATCCGGCCCCATCAGTAAATCATCTATGGACAGATTTTTGCGTTGAAACAAATCAAACAGAATATTCCAGTCTGTTTTTCTGTTCAGAACCATATTCAGCATCTCTGCATATTCTTTTTTCGACAAACGGATATGCTTCCTGTTTTTCTGTCTTTTTTTCCCGTTATTCCACTCACAATCCTCCAGATAAACTTCATACACCTGTGTTACATTTTTCGGAAGTTCATATACAAATTTACCTCTTGAAGATCTGTTCGCTATAATTGTTAATAAAATAAATTCAATATTTGGAAATGACTGAATCAGGCTGTTGATCCAACCGGAAACACCGCCGACCACATATGGATAACAGCCCTCTGCCACAATGCAAACCTTCATTTTTTTCTCCACCGTTCCTGCAATTTTATTTCCACCGTTGTATCTTCTGCGCAGATCAGATAGGCATCCTCCTGGATTTTTATCTGGCTTCCACCTTGTATATCTGCGATTTCCTCTCCATGTGTTCTGAGAATAAACCAACTTCCTGCCAAAGAGGTTTGCAGGATTATTTTATTTTCTTCTCTTTGCTCACTGTAATCCAGGTTCAGGAATGTTCTGGTTCTTGTATTACTCTCTGAAAGTGTAGTACTTGCAAAACAGGAAAACTCTTTCCAGTATGTGAGAAGGTTGCTGGAAAAACGCTTCTGCATTATTTCCCAGCGGTCGGTATCCTTCTGCGGCCAGAAGATATCATACATATTCAGCATAACATTTGTATATCCAAGCGCACTCTGAATACTTCTCATACGAATATCGTCACTGTATGTATAATTCATTCCATCGCTTGTAACAGACTGCAGCGTTACGAAATCTGAGCAGTAAGAAAGTACAGGTTTTTCTTCTGTGTATTCACAAATCAAAGTACTTACATTTTTCAGCAGTTCTGTATTCTCCAGCTGCAGAACATAATTGATATTTTTTGCTTCCGTAAAGGCAGTTCCATATATATAACTGCTATTTTCATTTTGAAAAAATTCGGCATCCTTTTTCAGTTTTTCTTCAAAAGAAGCTGTATTCTGATACTGCAAAGAAAGTCCTGCTTCCGCATTTTGTTCTTTCATCTGCTGAAGATAGAATTTCAGGTTCCGGGCATCTGGCTCTATGCCATCCTCATAATCTGCCTGCGGCTGAATAAAGCAAGTCATTTTCCTGCCGCTTTTTTCCACAATAGAAATCAGGGAAGACCACATAACATCTCTGGCAATTCCAGTCATAGACTGGCTGTAAAGCTTCTGCATTTCTTCATTATTTTCATCTGCAAAAACAGGAAAATTCACCATTGAAAGATTCTGTGCATTTACTACGGGATATAGAGTATACTCTGAGCCTTCCGCAAGCATACCGTCAAGAAGCCCAAGAGCTGTGCTGTCTTTCATATAATCTCCTACTACTGCGAATACACTGCTATTATTCAGTCCGTTTCTCCAGATCAGACTTGGAAGCTCTTCATTTCTCACATTTTCACCAGAGCTTTCATTAAGCAGTCCCATCATATAAGTTGTGGTTCCGCTTCCAAGCTGGTACCATGGAACCTTCAGCTGCAAATCCTGCCTTTCCTTTTCATCCTCTTCCTTACCAGCTTCATAAACCACACTTCCGCCAAGCAAAAGTCCATCAAACAGTTTTACCCCGGTTAGAGTCGTTTCATTAGCAGCAACTTTTTTAATTCCCAGGAAATCCATTAATTTAGGAATGGCTTGTATTAGTTCCGGATTTTCCAGACAGCCAAATACTACTATGACTCCCTGGCTTTCCATTTTTTTCAAAGCCTTCAGATCATTTCCAATCGCACGCTTTTCAGATTCCAGAATAATCATTTCCGGTAGCTCTTCTGCTCTTTCCTTCAGATCTGATGCAGATTTCTCAAAGCAAATTTCTCTTTTGGCATAGGTACACCATCTGCTTACTGCTACTGCCATATCACAGGATTCATCCCCTATAAAAACGATTTTTTTCCGCTTCTCAAAAGCTTCTGTACCCTCTTGTGCTGAAGCCTTCCATTCATTTTTTCCATCTGCTGCCTTTGGTGAAAAATAGGAGTTCGTATCATAGGCATTCTGCTGATCTCGCATAACAACTGAAAACTGAAATAAAAACAGCAGTACAAGCATCATAATTACAATACTGAAATATTTTCTTTTCGAAACCATTGTTTCTTTCCGTCCTTTTTATTTCACATAAATGTTCGGATCATTTCCAGAGTTTCATTATCAATGGCAATTTCTGATTCCTTTAGTTCATCCATTACACGAAAAAAATTATCCCGGTCATTGCAGGAATAAAACAGCTTCAGCTGACAAGTAAAGCTGGACAAGGCTCTTGGATATTGTTTCATGGAACGCTGGCACCATTTACCACAGGTCTCATATTCCTTTACGTCCAGAAGGCTCTGACATATCTTTTCATACATCGTACTGCTGATTTTCTGAGAATCCAAAATCCATGCCTTTTCCAGAACCTCATCCATACGTTCTGCCATAGAATGCTGTTCCAGATCTGTAAGTACCTTTTGCTCTATAATAGGATTCATATACTCAATCAGATGAATACAGTTCTCTGCCTGCTTCTCGTCCTCAACCAGGCACAGACGGTATCTTTCATGAACGCCTGTACGAAAATCATTTAATACCTCCTGAAGAACCGATGCCGCATAATGAGCAGTTTCTGAATCTTCACTGTTTAGCGCCAGGGCAATAGCGGAAAGAGAATGTTTATAGTCTCCTCTGATCACATTCATCATAAGTGTTCGCAGGCTTTTTTTGTCTGAAACCTCCAGAGCCTCTTCCAGTGCCACCATATTTTTTTCTACATCCTCATCAGGTCGTTGAAGGGTATCTGTCCGTTCCTTGCTAAATACCACATCCGAAAGATCCATTCCCTGCGAAGCAAAAAGCTTATATAGTAAAAAGGAGCCTGATAGGAACAGCGGTCCTACCACCGGACAAAGAAGCATCATTCCTGCCTTCATCCATATGCTGGCATATTTTTCTTTTCTTCTTAGGTTCTCAAAGATCAGATAAATCACAACAACCACCAGATTTATCAGCATTAAAAGGATAAAATATCTCATTCTTTGTGACATACTGCTATATTCTCCACAACCTCCGTATTATATCCGTTCCTGTCAAATCGTTCCTGAACAAAGACAGCATTTGCTCTGGTTGTGTTTGCAAGAAGCACATACAGATTGCCGTCTGTCATCATACCAAGATAATCACTGTCTCTAAGGTGACTTGTCATTATTTCATCAATTTCCATCTGGCGATCTGGTGAAATACATATCTTTAGTAATACACATTCTGCCAGATTTCTGGTTTCTGCATTCATATATGCCTGAACCAGCGGCTCAAAGGCCTCCGGGCTGAGAATTCTGGAGCCTTCTTTATACCTTTGCGCTTCAAGAGCCTGAATATAACGCTGAGCTCTAAGAACTGCATTCTGAATCATGTAGCTGACTACAGTAAGGAAGTTCGCCTGCCCCAGAGTCATTTTTTCCCAGCTCAGTCCCCACAGCATTATAATCATCTGAATTTCATCATCTTCAAAAATTGCACACGCCATCTGCGGATACTGATCATTCATCCTTTTATTGATATATACTCTTTTTTCACTCAGAGCCTCATAAACCTCTGTCATGTCTTTATATCTGATGGAATTCCCAAGACTCCTTGCTTTTTTCGAGCTTGCTGAAAAAATACGGGCATAATCTTTATTCACCACATTATAAATAGCCGCATCTTTCGTTTGCATCAGTTTCGTTAACATTTCTACAGCATAGAAAATTACTTCATCTGGCATATACTGATCCAGTTTCGATGTAATAGAGTAAATTTTACCAATACTATCCTTATGATCAATCAGCTGCTGCTCCATAACTCCCTTTACACGAACATTGCTCTCATTAATGTCCTTGATATCTGCAATCTGTCTGGATAAATGTTCCTCCAATTCCTGACTCTCCATGCGCATTGTTCGGATCTGATCTCGCATATATCCTACTACCAGTCCCAAAATAAACAGCTGTGCCACCCATACATAAGTATTATAATCCAGAAGGATCTCTAATCCACTTCTTGTATACATCTGGCGGAACATATATCCGGCTACTGCAAGTATGGCAGAAAAGGTAGCCTGCTGCTGTCCATATATAATAGCAAACAGAAGAACATATAAAAGAAAGGGATCCAGATTGGCAAAATACCTGCTTCCAACTGTTCGGTTATTCAACATAAAAAAGGGAATAAAGCATATCAGATTTTCTGCAAAGGGAACCAGCACACTTAACAGCCATTTCCATTTATTCCACAGCTTCTGCCACCAGGACAGCTGAAGCTGATCCTCCTCCACAAACACAGCCTTATGCTTCAGCATATATGCTGCCATTTTCTCAATGATCTCATCCGGCTTTGCAAACGCATGCACGCCATATTCTTTTTCAAAGCATTTCCCGGACAGTACACATCTGCTTATATCACCTGAAGTTGTAATAACATTTGCTGTGCTATTCATAGCTTTCTGAACCATTGAAGCCAGTTCCAGTTCACTTACCACATGATCAGAGGACAGCTGATACAAAAATTTCTCATGAAGTTTATTTTTTACCACCTGATAAATAAATTCTACTGCATCATCCTCATATAAAAGAGAAAAGGAATGCTTCTCATTGGCCTCTATATATCCATTGCGCATACAGTCCAGGCACATACGCGCACAAATATTATTGATATCTTTTTTGTCTCTGGGAATACTGTAAAGATGATCCAGTCTCAGCACTACAATATCCAGATTCCTTTTTTGTCTGAAATTATCACAGATTTCTTCAGCCTGGGCAATGGTATCTGCACGCAATCCAGCACTGGAGGTCGGTGTTTCTTCTATGATTTCATCCCTGTAATCTCCGCTATATACTTCGTCGGATGACAGAAAAATCACTTTTCCCTTCTTAGCTGCTGAGAGTGCAACCAGAATGTTCATCAAATGGGAAGTAAATCGAACCGTTTCCTGTTCTGCTTCATTCCAGGAATAGTTTGTATCAAATGCTCCCATAAGAATGGTCACATCCGGATTCACGCTTTGCACAATTTCCCCCAGATTTTCACTGTCATATGGAAATTCATATTTTTCGAATACTTTCTTGTATTTGTTGTGTCTGTATTTATCTCCGGTCAGTATATAGACTCTATGTCCTTCCTTGCGAAGCTTCAAAATCAGACTATCCACGAGACTACAGGAGCCTCCTGCCAAAAGAATATTCATCTTTTTCCTTTCTCATCTCATAAAGTTACATTTCAAATAAAGATTTCTGGCTCAGTCGTTGTTCCAAGGCCCCGTTGATTTCCTTCTGCACCTTCTCAAAATCAATTGCATAATTGCTGTCATTCAAACATACCATAGGAATTTTGTGTTTTTCAATTGTTTTTGTCAGTTTGAGATTTTGATTCTCCAAATTAAAGTAACCACATAGCTTCTGCACATTTTGCGGAACAAAATCCCCCTGCAGCTTCTGGTATTCCCTAAGTACATACTGGCTTACATCCTCTTTATGGCGGAAGGCATGGCTGCACACACTTGTAAGCAGCTCCGGCTCCAGATTCCATAATGTTTCATAGGTACTTTTCTTTAAAGGTGAAGGACCATGTACTGTATAGAATCCGGTAAAGCGTGGAAATGCCAGTTCCATAATATTATATAAAAAATATGCCGGTGGATATCCTATATGAAAATAAGCTCCGGGCTGTTTCATCATATTAGGCCGCTTTTGAAAATATTTTGCCAAAAGCATTGTATTGTTCAGATAAATGTAAGGCATAACCGGATCGTCAATATTCGCCACATCCGGCTGAAATGCCAGCATGTCAACCGGTTTTCCATCCTGAAAAAAGTCCGTTTCTTTAACCTTGTCTACAAAAAACATATCGTCATTGAAATAAACAAACTTTTCCGAAAGACCTTTTATTCTGTGAAGATTCCATTCAATAGTATGGGAATTAAAAGTAGGTAAAAAATCTTTCGGAATAAATTCGTCATGTCTGACAATATTCAGCTTGGGATGTGCTATATTCAACCAATCCGGAATATGTCCCCAGGTCACAAAGTGTACTTTCCTCACCCAGGGAGCAAACTGTTCCACTCCTCGGAACCAGTATTGCAGATTATCCCAATCCCGGTATCGTTCTTTTCTGTTGTCTGTTTTCTGTATCTGTTCAGATGCCTGTGCTGCCAGATTCCGCTGTCTTTTCCATGCCGGATCATTTCCGTCAACCCAGGTAATCACAAAATCAATCTCTGATTTCTCTTCTTGTTTTTTCATAAGTCACCACAAAAAATTCTTTCCAGATTTATATTCACACTGCATTGCAAATCGAACATTCATTTTTCCTGTCATTGGATCTTCCACGCCAACGCTTATGTTATATTTTTCTCCTGCAAGCTTCAGAAGCTCTTCTGTTTTCAATAAAGTAGAGGTATGAATTGATTCGCCGGGAAGAACCGATGGCAGAAGAATTTCAACCTGCTTCTTTTCTATTGTGTTCCCAGTTTCATCAGTTACATAAAGCCAAACCTTCCAATTTTTATAAAACGGTGCAGTTCCATTGTTTTCCCAGGTAAGCTCCAATTTGGCACCACCAGGACTCCAGGACAAAATTGCTTCTGAAATCCATAAACGATAGCCCATATTTTTCAAAACAGTTTCATATCCCTGCAAAAATCCGGGATTTGCTGCATTTGGTCCCAAGAAGGTAGTATGCGATTCCCGAATCAGCTCTACGGTTTGAGAAAGGCTGGCTTCCAACATTTCTTCCATTGAAAGCGAACTGGTAAGCTCTCCGCCTACAGGAGCCGTTTTCCAGAAATCTGTCATAGAAACCAGAGCTTTTTCTTCATTTGTCTGGCTAAGATCACCACCAGCTTCAATTTCATTAAGCCATGCCGCCGTCTCACTTGGTTCCCCTGTCATATCATTATAAAGACCTGTTTTGTATTTTGCAGCATGAGAAAAGGGTCTTCGCATCAGCAGCATTGCCTCAGGAAAGGCATCCACCCAGGGCGACACATACTGTTCCCTCACATCTTCCAGTGGAAGCCTCTGAATTCCTGCGCTATAATTCACATGCCATTCTCCCCAGTGTCCAAGACTTCCAAGCTCAATATAGCTAATCAATCCATCCTGTCCCCAATGTTCTCCCATCGCTTCCACAGCTTTTCTGTGATATGCAATAAATTGTTCCTTGTTATAATCCGGGGAAAATCCCTTTCCAAATTCCACATCATACCAGGTTCCTGCCTGATCTGTTTTTTTATACAGCCATTCAGGAATATCCATATGCTTCTCTGCTCCCGGCACATCGCAGACAAATCTTAATACAATGTGTTTTCCTTCTTCGCGCCAGCGGTCAAGCTGATTCTCTTTCTCAATTTCTTCCCAGTTGTACTTTCCCTCTTCCGGCTCCAGTTCTGCCCAGGTAACATCCATATATAGCAGAGAAACATCCTCACGAACCTCTGCATTCCATGCGCAAGGGGCATAACCCATAAGTGGGTTTCCAAAAACCTCTTCTGATGGTTCATATTTTTGGATATTCCGCTGAGACAATACACAAATCGCAATACCTGTTATCATAAGCAATACCGTGCCAAACAGCAACCACTTCCATCGTTTTATTTTCAATATTTCTTCGCTCCTGTTTCAGGAAAATTTTATTCTCCCAAATTATATAAATGTTCCGGATTTTGCTTCACTACATAACATATAAAATCTTCATCTTCATAATAAACCTTAAGTTCATAAGGAAAGTGCGTTTTAAATTCCTGACACCAGTAATACATCTCCGATTCCAGAATCCTTCGGTTTCCAATAATAGAATAAGCGTCAGAAGCTTTACCCATAATTGTAAGTGATTCGCCTACCAGCTCCTCTGAAATCTCTCCGTGTTCAATATTATCTCCTACGCTTAAAACCGCAGTAGTATATTCATAATACTTTGTATATTTATCTTGCGCAAGCCATCTTGGTCCTGAAAAGAAATGATACTGCGCATAATAAATAGGATTTTTCTCTATATAGAAGAAAAGATATTCTGTAGGAATATAATAATCTTCCTGCTTGGATCTGTTATAAAATTCAAGAACTTCCTCATGTCTGGCCTCTTCTATTGACTGGTACATTTCCTCTGTTGTAGATATAATTGTATAGCTGTACTGAGGATAATCATCCATAATTTTATTTGTCAGTTCCACTGCTGAATTGTATCGTGTCAGTTCATAATATAAGTAGCCGTGAAACACTCCGAAATAATTTGTCCCTGCATAAATAGCCAGCACTCCTGCGAAGCTGATCTGGGGCATAAAGCATCCGATCTTTGTTTTTTCCAGCAGAAAAAACAGTTCGTCTGCAGGAATTGCCATCATTGCCAAAAGCAGAATCTGTTCCGGTAAACATAATCTTGCTCCTGCAATGATTTCCGGCAGTCCAAGAAACGGTGCTGCATAAAGAATCATAAACAAAACAGATGCAAATGTGATCCCTGCATACATTTCAAAAGGAATTTTTTTGAAACGTACGATAGTAATTCCCATATTTATAATACTAAGTAGTACAGCTGCCAGCGTAAAACCAATCAGCCAGTTCGCTCGGTTACCTCTGTAAAGCTGCGCATAACCATACCGATAAACTGCCTTTATATTGTCCCAAACAGTCTGTATTATTTTTTCTGCGAGAGAAGTTTTTGTCACCTCTACGTCTGTTTCATTTTTATCTGTTGCTTTTACCTGATTATGAAGCTTTGACTGCCCTGATAAAGGAGCTTCATTACTATCAGCTTCTGCAGCCTTATTTTCCTCAGTTTTTTGGCCTTGTTCCGTAACAACCTGTGCAGCTTTCGTTCTGCCCTCTTTGGTATCTGTACCATTTATAATGTTCATTCCCCAGTTCAAAGAGCCCTGAAGGGGAATTCCAGAAGCAAATGCCAGCACCATAGGTGTTGTAGAAATAATCACTCCTACAAGTATCGCAGCAGCCAAAGACCAGAAATTTCTTTTCCTGAAAATTCTGTTAATGCCAAAAACAGCAAAAGAAGCGCACAGAAAAAATGCCATGATTGTAACATAAAAATGAAGTGCGAGAGAAGCGGCCAATGAGGTCATAAATAAAAACAGATTCTCATCAAAGCCTCTTTTTTTATTTCCGTTTTCGGTATTTCGCCTCATAAAACGGACAAGATACATTACACACAAAAACAGGGTATATAAACCAAATTCCTGAGGAATGGTATACTGCAAACGGGATATTCCATAAATCTCATCCACACAGACCACATCTATTGTAAGAAATGCAGCCAGTATCAGATAAACCGTATATTTGGATCTTAATGTCTCTCTGAACAGACAATAAACCGCTGCCAACAAGGCCGTCACATGAATCTCTCCCAGAAACAGCAGACAGCTGTATATGGATACTCCAAACAGCGCATCCATACAATAAACAAAACAGTGCATTGCCTCCGGATAGACTCCTGCCGAAAAAATCTGCCCTTCCTTCAATCCATAGATCCAGGCATGATGAACATACATATCTCCCCAGCCATAGGAGTGATTCTGAAAGGCTCCATAAGAAAAATAAATAATTGCAAAAACCATAAGAACACTTAAAATGCTGTATTCGATTTTTTTTCCTTTTGTCTTCTCATCTAATTTTCCAAGCAAACCTGCAATAAGTGCTTTACACTCTCTTAGCAGATCTGCCAAAAGGGATTTCCACCCCAGGGTTCCTGCAAGAAGAGTCTGAAGCTGCCTGGATACATACTTCCGTAATTTTCCCTCGCGCAAAATTGATGCTGCAAAAATCCCATAAAAAGCGGCAAATACAATCCACCCTTTTAATATATGAAGCAAGCCCAATCCCAGGACAAGCGTGTTAAGCAACAGAACAGAAACTGTAGAGCAGAAGGCAAAACGAAAGGTCAGGCTTTTCCCGGATAGCTTTTTCCGAAAAACCACAGATGGCCATACATACATCAAAAAAGCATATCCGATAAACACTTTGATAAATTCAAGGATCCAATAAGCCATTCTTTTGCGGTACTCTCCTTTGTTTTTAGTAAAATCCTCATTTTTTTGATTTAGTATACCACATATTATTTTCACATTAAATGTTTATATTGGCAAGGGAAATAAAAATTCCGCCTTTAAATCAGCGTAAAATTACATAAAAATCACAAAAACACCATCCTGTCAAAGGAAATGCTCATTCATTTATACCAAAAGATCTCCTGAGGAAATTTCCACCCACAAGAGATCTTTTTGTATATTTTTTCACACATTCTTATTTATTTCTTATAGTCCTCTACATTTTCCTGTGTGACCTTATGATATGGTGTCCGGACATATTTTCCATCAATTAATGGAATACTATCCTTATCTCCATTGGTTGCAATGGCAAATGCAAGATTCAGCATTTCCCGGGCCTGCCCTTCTTTATCATTATAAACAGTTCCCAGCATTTCGCCATTTTCAACTGCCAAAAGTCCCGCATCTGTGCCATCAATTCCCACAACCCCCGGCCAGTCTTCTCTGGGAATCTGGGAATCACGCAGCGCATCTGCACCAACATAATACAATTCACTCCAGCGTTCCAGATCCTCTGCAACCAGCTCACGGTTAAAAAAGATAATCGGCACCTGCTTGTTCTCTGCCAGATCAGTAATTGTTGTGGGCTCTGTGCGGTCAACCAGATTTACACATATCACATCACAGCCCTTCTCGATCAGACTTTTCACCTGCTCATTTTGTGTCAGCTGGCTCTGAGAAGCATCCATCACCTCCACATTGATTGCAACGCCGGTTGCTTCCTCTTTGTCCGCCGCGTACTCTGTAAACTTCGTCATCATTTCCGAAATAAATGTGTCATACTAATCATATGTGCGAGCTGTGAAATCAGCATAGCTGATTTCCCCTAAAGTGTGTTTGAAAAATAAAAGTTGCACAAAACATATATTCGTTTACCCTTTTTCATGTTAAAATAAAGAAAAAGGGGTGTTGATTATGTTGCGCCGATACGAATTAACCGATGATGAATGGAATCGTGTTGCTCCCTTACTGCCACCTGAAAATTCTGGAAAGCAAGGTCGTCCTTCAAAATGTAATCGGACAATTCTAAATGGAATTGTTTGGATTGCTCGCAGTGGGGCTCCCTGGCGGGACCTCCCAGAACGTTATGGGGCCTGGCAAACGGTTTATTCCCGTTTTCGTAAATGGATTGAAGATGGCATCCTTGATAATATTTTTCGTGTCTTGAGCTTAGAAGCTGAATTAACGGAACTATCAATTGATGCCTCTATCGTCCAGGCTCATCAGCATAGTGCTGGAGCAAAAAAAGGGGGCCATCAAACGAAATTGGACACAGCCGTGGAGGAGCCAGCACAAAAATCCATGCAGTTGTAGATGCATACGGTTATCCGGTTTATTTTATGATCAGCGAAGGGCAGCGTAACGATATTAATTACGCAATCCCTTTGTTAGATCATGTCGACACAAACGGAAGCAATGTATTAGCTGACCGTGGATACGATAGCAACAAGCTGATTGGCTATATTTATACCCACGGTGGAGAGCCAACAATTCCTTCTAGAAAAGGAGCTAAGTTTGATCGTTATTGCGATTGGTGGCTTTACAAAGAGAGACATTTAGTAGAAAACTATTTTCTCAAATTGAAAGCGTTCCGTCGAATAGCTACGCGTTACGATAAACTGGCTTCAACCTTCTTAGGAATTATATGCATTGCCTCAATATTAATTTGGTTAAAATGAACAACTTAGAATGTTTTTCAAACACGCTCTAGCTCTCGTAAAAAAATAAACCGTGTAGAACATAAGCGTTCAATTACACGGTTTATTTTTTACTATTCTTCTTAATGACAGCTGTGACTTCCACATCCATGCTCTCCGCATGTATGTCCTTCCCCGTGGCTATGTTCGTGGTGAGAACACTTCACATCCGGATTATACTCAAGTGTTTCATTGAGAAAAGCTTCCACCGCCTTATCCGCATCTCCGGAAACTCCTCCGAAAAGCTTAATGCCTGCTGCCGCTAATGCTGTCTGTGCGCCGCCTCCAATTCCGCCACAGATCAAAACATCTGCATGCAATGCATTAAGAAATCCTGCCAATGCACCGTGTCCGCTTCCATTCGTATCTACTACCTCTGAATGTACTACTTTTCCTTCCTCTACATCATAAATCTTAAATGTCTCTGTGTGTCCAAAGTGCTGAAAAATCTGTCCGTTCTCATAGGTTACTGCTATTCTCATTATACCTTCTCCTTTTTCTACTGCATATTTTTGATAAATCTCCTGCTTGTAACATTCTCCAAAGCTGCAGTTGTTACTTTGACCATCGCAGATTCTGAAATCCCCGCCTTCGATTCTAAGTGGATGTCCGTCAATGAGTGCATCTGCTATTTTCTTCCTGGCAATCTCGTAAATTCGTTGAACCGTTGTTCTTGCGATCTGCATAGATACTGCACACTGCTCCTGGCTATAGCCTTTCTTGTCCAGAAGGCGGATTGTCTCATATTCATCTACAGTCAGAACAATAGGTGCTTTTTTCTCAGTATCGTCTGCCGGAAGGAATTCTAAAACATTGGGAAAATGGCATACTTTTCTGCATTTTACTGGTCTTGGCATAAACTGCTCCCTTCTCGCTTTTCTTACATATTAACTCTATTATGGGCATATGTCAATTATATAATTGACGTTTCTCCCTAAAACAAGTATACTATACAAAAGGAGATAACTATTATGAGCTTTGAAAATTATTTTCCGATATGGAATGAATTAAATGCAGCACAAAAGAAACTAATTTCGAACAGTTTAAGCGCACGACAGGTAAAAAGAGGAACAATTATCCATAACGGCAGCCTGGATTGCACTGGATTATTACTGGTTAAATCCGGACAGCTTCGAACTTATATACTTTCAGATGAAGGACGGGAGATTACACTTTACCGCTTGTTCGATATGGATATGTGTCTCTTATCTGCCTCATGTATCATGCGTTCTATTCAATTTGAAGTGACTATTGAGGCAGAAAAAGATACTGATCTTTGGATAATCCCTGCTGAAATCTATAAAAGTATCATGCAAGAATCTGCTCCAGTTGCAAACTATACCAATGAGTTAATGGCTACCCGTTTTTCTGATGTCATGTGGCTGATGGAACAGATCATGTGGAAAAGCCTGGATAAACGCGTTGCTTCTTTTCTATTAGAAGAAACATCCATCGAGGGAACCAATGAACTAAAAATCACCCATGAAACCATTGCCAACCACCTTGGTTCCCACAGGGAGGTTATCACTCGAATGCTCCGATATTTTCAGGAGGAAGGGCTTGTCAAACTATCCCGTGGTAAAATCACAATTCTTGATATAAAAAGACTGGAGGTGCTTCAAAAATCATAAAATAATAAATACTTTCAATTTTTTAATAATCCATTCCACATGCATGGGCTCTTTCAATTAATGCACGATCATTAACCACTGCATCATAGAAGCGAAATCCGCCAGAGAAGTTGTATGTTTCATAGCCGTTCCCTTCCAGAATACGACTGGCAATATAGCTGCGCAGCCCACTCTGGCATATCAGATAAACGGGTTTTCCCTTCTCAATTTCATTGATACGTTCCCTTAGTTCATCTACAGGAATATTTTTGAATCCATCAATATGACCTCTGCTGAATTCAGCTACAGTTCTTACATCCAGTAACACAACACTTTTATCTTCAGGAATGGTGTCTACATCTTCCAAATGCCACTGTTTCAGGGTTCCTGCTGCTATGTTGTCTATCATGAAGCCAGCCATATTTACAGGATCCTTAGCAGATGAGTACGGCGGTGCATATGCAAGATCCAGATCTTTCAGCTGGGTTGCCTTCAGTCCTGCATGGATTGCTGTTGCCAGCACATCAATACGTTTATCGACGCCTTCATATCCAATAATTTGTGCACCAAGCAAACGATAGGTTTCCTTTTCAAAAATCACCTTCATAGTCATCACTTTGCCGCCTGGATAATAACCGGCATGACTCATAGGAGAAAGAATCACTGTATCTACATGTAATCCTGCCCTTTTGGCATTGGTTTCATTAATACCTGTAGTGGCTGCTGTCATATCAAATACTTTGATAACAGAGCTTCCCTGACTGCCTAAGTAACGACTATCGCCTCCGCAAATATTATCAGCAATGATCCTTCCCTGTTTATTGGCAGGTCCTGCCAAAGAGATCAATGCATCATCACCAGTAACATAATGTTTTACCTGAACTGCATCACCTGCAGCATAAATGTCCGGTACAGAAGTTTCCATCCTGTCATTCACTATAATACTTCCCTTGATACCAAGCTCCAGGCCAGCCTCTTTTGCTAATGCTGTGTCCGGTGTAACTCCAATTGCCAGCACTACCATATCCGCATGAAGAGATGGATTATCTTTCAACAGAATCTCTACTCCATTGTCCTTTTCTTTAAATCCTTCTACTGTATAGCCCAGAACCAGTTTTATTCCATGCTTTCTCATTTCACTATGAATCATGGATGCCATATCCGAATCAAAAGGATTCATCAGCTGCTTAGGACGTTGAACAATCGTAACCTCCATGCCAAGCTCCCTCAAGTTTTCTGCCAGTTCTAAGCCAATAAAACCACCGCCAGCCAGTACGGCAGATTTTGGATGATTCTTATTAATATATTCCTTGATTCGGAAAGTATCTTCCACTGTACGAAGTGTAAAAAGTTTATCAATACCTGCTCCTTGAAGCTTCGGCTGCGTAGGCTTTGCACCTGGAGAAAGAATAAGTTTATCATAATTTTCTTCAAATATTTCATCATTCGCCAAATTCTTTACTGTAACAGTCTTACGATCCGAATGTATAGAGATAACTTCATGATGAATCTTCATATTGATACGAAATCTTTTAAAGAAATTCTCTGGTGTCTGCAGTGTAAGTTTTTCCGGGTCTGTGATTACATCTCCAATGTAGTATGGAAGTCCACAATTTGCATAAGATACGTATCCGGATCTTTCAAATACAGTAATTTCAGCATATTCGTCCAGTCTTCGTATTCTTGCTGCGGCTGTAGCTCCACCGGCTACGCCTCCTATAATTACAATTTTCATCTTGTTTTTTCACCTTTCCTGAGTAAACAGAAATACCCATTAGAGCATTTCTAAAATTGTATTCTTTGGTCTCACGCCTGAAACTCTTTGGACAATTTTTCCGTTCTTCATGACTACTAAAGTCGGGATACTCATAATACCGAACTTATTTGCCAGTTCAGGTTGTTCATCTACATTAATTTTCCCAACTTTGATGTCAACACGTTCACTTGCAATCTCCTCGACGGTAGGAGCTACCATACGACAGGGAGCGCACCAAGGAGCCCAAAAATCGAGCAGTATAGGCTTATCGGAATTCATTACCTCGTTCTGAAAATTATTTTTATTGATATTAATTGCAGACATTTTACAGTCCTCCTATCTTTTTCTTTTATGGCTTTATTATAATCTGAAGTTCATTTGTTTTCTGTGATAACATCACCATACCTTTCCAGCTCGTTTCATCGTAAGCAGGAAATACAAAAACAAAGAGACCAGAAATGCCTGTTTTCAAGGCTTTCCAGTCTCTAAATGTGTGTATTTTATTATTCAAACTCGGCAAGTCCAAAGATATTCTTAAACATATTTATTTAAGTTTTGTATCTTTTTTGCCAT
This sequence comes from Blautia acetigignens, assembly GCF_025566865.1. Lineage (NCBI taxonomy): Bacteria > Bacillati > Bacillota > Clostridia > Lachnospirales > Lachnospiraceae > Blautia > Blautia acetigignens. Next base: position 96,196 of record NZ_JAOQJM010000005.1, on the reverse strand, counting down.
TATTTTATTTCAGTTGCATATATTATTTTGGCTTGCTGATTTTCTGTTGCCAATTTGTTGCCAGCTTCATTATAACTGATGCGAAAATGTTGTACAACCTTTATTTTGAGAACACTGCATCATTTCTGGAAAGTAGATACACACAATATTGATTCATGCTGATTCCTTCCCGCTGAGAATGTTCTGCCAGTGATCTGTGCAGACTTCGTGGAATTCTCAATTTAAACTGCCCAGAATAATCTTCCAAACTATCTGGTTCATGAATCTCTACGCCTTCTTCTAATGCAGCTTCAATCCATGCTTTTTTTGCATCCAGTGCATTTGCTACCGCACTCTCCACTGTCTCACCACAAGTAATGCAACCAGGCAAATCCGGATAAGAAACTACAAATCCGCCTTCATCTTTGTCTTCCACAATTTCCATACGATAGGACATTGCCATATAATCATTCAGCGTCTTCATCATTCTTCGCCTCGCTTTCTACAATCTGCCTTACCATTTCCACATATACTTTCTTGATTGGTTCGTGCTTTGGTATTGTAATTGGCATACACCCTTGTTTTCTGAAAGTGTAATGACTGCTTCCACTTCTTGGTGCATTCATTTCGTATCCGTAGCTTTCCAATACCTTCCGTAACTCATCAAATCGGAGGTCTTTCGATAAATTGCATATACGTGTTATCAGTTTATCCCACTTTGACATTTGTTATACCTCCTACGTATATTATATGTGGTGTCGTATATGGTGTCAATCTTTTTATGTATTATACATTATTTTTATAAAAATCACTATGAGAATTTTGTCTTTAAATACCTTACAAATTCAAGTGCATCCTCATGCATTTGTTTTATATCAGAAAAAGATTTCCCTCTGATTCTATTACTTGTAAATTCAACAAAGGTCTGGTGAGCAATAAGATTACGAATTGCAAAAATTTCCTGAAATGCCTTTAGTTGTCTTTCTTTCTCTTCGTTACCATTTATTTCATTATATACTTTATCCTGAAATTTCTCTCCAAAAAATTTCAATGGTTCTAACATCCGTTTTACTTCCGGTAACTGTCTGCAATCTCCCGAATCTTCAATTCTTCCAAAAGAAAATTTCTGATATACACTTTTATCTCTTTTGTCATTATCAAACCCATGTGGTCTGTCTCCATATCTATCAGACTCTCGCTGTGCATAATTTGTATATGCCTCTTCGGCAACCTCGCGGCCTACATCAGTCAGATGGAGAAAATGATCTTCGTCCATAGTGAGAAAGCCGCCGTCCCGCAAGGTAGCCACTGCATTGCACACGCTGGGTTTTGACACCTCCATGTGCCGGGCTACATCTACGGAGCGCACCATACCGAGTTTCTTTTGGAGAACAAGGATAGTTCCCAGGTAGTCCTCCCCGGACGCATGAAGTTTCATCTGAACCTCCTTTACTGAGCCAGCTTCCAGCCGATGGCCTCCTGTCTGGCCGATACAAAATCGGCATACAGGCCCTTTTGCTGGATCAGCTCCGCATGAGTGCCGCGCTGGACGATATGAGCGTTGTCCAGTACAAGGATCTGATCGGCGTTGCGGACGGTTTTCAGACGGTGGGCAATCATGATGATGGTCTTGTCATGGGTCAATGCCTCGATAGCCCGCTGCAATTCATCCTCATTCTCCGGGTCAACGCTGCTTGTTGCCTCGTCCAAAATGATGATAGGTGCGTCCTTCAGCATGGCGCGGGCGATGGAAATCCGCTGTTTCTCGCCACCGGACAAAGTACCGCCTATGGTAATCTTTCCGGCATTCACATCCCAAAAACGGGCAATCAGGTTGCACATCGTTGTCTTTCCTGCCCCGGAAGGGCCGACAATGGCCGTAGTCGTTTTTTCGGTAATGGTAAAGCTGACCTGACTATGCCCAAACGCTGTATGAAAAGAAGCTGCTGACCTATCCGAGAACGGACAGCCAAAGCCCACGTTACGGCTTTGCATGACAGCCGGATTGAAACCGAGGCCCGGCGCATCGTGGATAAGCTGAAAGATCTGTCCGCGCCCAACAGCCCCAACAAGACACATTTTATGGTGGAGATCTCACCGCACTTTGACGCACTGGCTTCCACCAAGGACAATGACCGGCTCTTTGCCATGCTGCCCTATAAGTCCCTGTGCTTTACCAGCATAAAAGACCGACACGGGGTATATGCCATGATTAACAAAGATGAGCGCCGTGATGTGAGTATTCGCAAGCCCCGGCCATCTATCCGCAAGCAGCTTGCCGACAGCAAACAGGCCACCAGCCCGAAAAAGGCGGCGGCCAGAACCAAGAAAAATGAATTGGAGGTATGAGGAATGATGCACTTTACCGTGGAAGAAGAAAATTTGATCTGTATGTACCACAACGCAGACCGACGCAGGACGATAGGCAAGATTACCGCAGCCATGCCGGGTATGGACGGGGATAGGATAAAGTATTCGCCCACCTCTGCAAACGTGCGGGAGAAGCCTTGAAACTGGCGGTTATCAGCCCCGAAAGGCGTAGGTTACAGTCATTATTAGCCCCCGAAACAGGTACAGACGCGCAGCGGGTGTATCTGTTTCGGGGGTGTGCAGGTGATAGCCGCAAAGCGGCGTAAGAGGGTGCAGCCCTCTTGATCGTTATTCTTGTTCCAGCGGGAAGCTCGGCAACGCTTCCAGCAGCTTTTCTTGTCCGTCCATCCTGATACCCCCGTCAGATTGATTTTTTCCATGATACCATATCTGGGAGTATGGAGCCAGAGAAACCGGCGATTTTCTGCTGGTAAATTCTACGCATTTAGAGCGGCACTATGGCGGGGATAGGATAAAACACTCACATACCCCGCCGACTATGCGGGAAAAACCTTGAAATATAGGGCTTTTTAAGGCCCTAAATGCGTAGGTTGGTGCTTTGTTGCGATATGCTCCACGGTTACGGTGTATTGTTCATATTCTGTTTTCGGGAATCTTTATGAAATCTTCAAAATTGCCCGGTATGCTATCCGTAAAATCAAAGAAAGGACTTGATTATATGGATATGATTTTGAAAACGACTGACCTCTGCAAAAATTTCAAGGGGCAAATGGCAGTAAACAATGTGTTACTGAACATCCGGCGCAACTCGGTTTATGGTCTGCTGGGGCCGAATGGGGCTGGCAAATCCACGATCTTAAAAATGCTCACCGGCATTTTGCGCCCCACATCGGGAAGCATCGAGTTTGACGGCCACCCGTGGAAGCGGAATGATCTGGAGCATATCGGTGCTTTGATTGAGATGCCCCCGCTTTACGAAAATCTGACTGCATACGAAAATCTCAAAGTCAGAACTACATTGCTCGGCCTGGACGATGCACGAATTAACGAGGTATTGCAAATTGTCCAGCTCACGAATACCGGCAAGAAACGGGCCGGGCAGTTTTCTCTTGGTATGAAGCAGCGGCTTGGTATTGCTATTGCATTGCTGAACAGTCCCCAGCTTTTGATTCTGGATGAACCGACTAACGGCCTTGACCCTTTAGGGATTGAGGAACTTCGAGAGTTAATTCGCTCTTTTCCCTGCAAAGGGATTACAGTTATTTTGTCCAGCCATATTCTGTCAGAAGTCCAGCAGATTGTAGATCATGTGGGTATCATTGCTGGCGGCGTCCTTGGATATGAGGGAGAGCTTCGCGCCGGTGAAGATTTGGAACAACTCTTTATGGATGTTATTCGCAGAAATGGTAAGGAGGGATATTAAATGGAGATGGCATATATTCAGGCAGAGAACCTAAAGCATAAGAGAACTTTCACAAAAACGCTGATCGTTCTGGCCCCGTTTGTAACTGCGCTTATGAACTTTTTTGCCCCTCTTTGGTTCCAGCTCAATTCTTATAATTGGTGGTATAACCTGCTTTATCCTGGATTCCTTACGCTCACCTGTGCCTTGATTGAACAGCGGGATAATGGCAAACTAAAATATCGTGCCGTTGCTTCATTGCCTGTTTCGCAGAACAAAGTCTGGAAAGCAAAAATTGGAGTGGCCGGTATTTACTCCTGTGTGGGGAATTTCATTTTCCTGGCGCTAAATCTATTGGGCGGTTTTGCAATATTAGTTATCAACGAAATTCCCCTGACAATCGGAATTTGGCAGGCTGCGGCCGGAACAGCTTGTATTGTCATTGCAAGCCTATGGGAAGTTCCGCTGTGCTTATGGTTATCAAAAAAAGTTGGTATCTTTGTCACGGTTATTCTTAATGCCGGACTTGGAAGCGTTTTAGGGATTTTCACGGCTACAACCTCTTTGTGGATGATCTGCCCGTATAGCTGGGTGCCGCATCTTATGATTTCCGTGTTAGGTATTTTGCCTAATGGTGAGCCGGTTGCAGATCAGAGTACGGCAATGGCATTTTGGATGATTATACTTGTATTGGTCATTTCGCTGGCCTGGTTTGCGGCGCTGTCATTTTTAACTGCAAGATGGTTTGAGAAAAAGGAGGTGGAGTAACTATGGTATCTGTGGTTCGCTGCTGGAAAGCAGAATATCAGAAGTGTAAACATAGCATTTTGCTCTATATGCACAGCATGATTCCGATTATATGTGCGGCGATTTTTGCGGGTTACTATCATATATCCAGATGGGAACTGGCAACCAAAATCAGTGCCTATCTGGAAGTGCTGGCCGTTGCGTTCCCGTTTCTGATCGGCATTATTGTGGGTCTGGTTGTTCAGATTGAAAATCAGGCCGGGCATTATCAGCTTTTGTTGGGAACAATCCCATCTCGCATGGCAACGTATATTGGTAAACTTGGTTTTCTGATGATCTGTGCTTTTGGCGCAACATTTTTAGCGTTAGGAACATTCGCTGCACTATATAGGGATGCTCCGGCAAGCCTTTACCTGAAAGCAGGGATTCTATTGTTGATTACCATGCTTCCCATTTACCTGATTCATTTGTTTGTGGGAATGAGCTTCGGAAAAGGTGCATCTATGGGATTGGGAATTGCAGGGAGTTTAATAGCTGCCCTTATGATAACAGGGCTTGGTGACGCTACATGGAAATATATTCCCTGGGCCTGGGGCGTTCGTGCTATGGATTACACTGTGCTTGCATGGGATAGCCCCCAACTGTATGCACAGGTAAAAACCGATTTTTTCAGCGGTATAATTATTTCTGTATGCTGCACTGTTTGTCTGCTGATTGCCAGTTTGGTTTGGTTTCATGATTGGGAGGGAGGTAAAAACAGTGAATAAAAAGTGCCTGTTTACCGTGGTAATTGTGCTTGTAAGTCTTATATGCTTATCGGCCTGCGGTGCGCTCCGCGATACCGCCGATAAAAATAAGGCGTTAAATGAATCTCTGCCGTATTATGAGCTGAACGCCGCAAACTATGATGAAATTTCATATAACGGCCTGACATATACCATAACGGATGAATGTCTTGAAATGTCAGAACTGCAAGAAGAAATCGGGCAGGTATCGAAACGCTTCAAAAATGTGGCGGGGGAAGATTTCAGTTTCGGCTACGTTTACAGTATTGTGGATGTGGATATAAGCAATGCCGTAGCTGTAAATATCAACAATGAATATCGGAAAGCTGACATTAAAAATAATGATGAGTAACCTCGACAATGTGGTATAATAGGTCGGGAGGTGATTTTTTGACCCACTTACTTGTAGTTGACGATGAAGTTTCTATCTTGGAATTGATTAAGAACAGTTTGAGGAAAGATGGATATTTGATAACAATCTGTCAAAATGCGGATGATGTAGACATCAAAAAGCTGCATTTCTATGACCTCATTCTTTTGGATGTGATGATGCCTGGCACAGACGGGTTTGAGTTTTGCAAACAGATCAGGAATATGGTAGACTGCCCGATTCTCTTTCTGACCGCAAAGACATTAGAGGAAGATATATTGTTTGGATTGGGCATCGGTGCGGATGATTATATTACGAAACCTTTTCGTATTCAGGAGCTTCGCGCCCGTGTCGCGGCACATTTACGCAGAGAAAAAAGGGAGCATCACAGCACACTTTCATTTGAGCCTGATATAAGATTTGACCTTTCCGCAAAGGTACTGTATGTTTCAGAACAGCCGGTTCCCCTTACCAAAAGCGAGTATTCAATCTGTGAATACCTTGCGAAAAACCGGGGACAGGTTTTTACAAAAGAACAAATCTATGAAGCCGTTTTCGGGTTTGATGGAATAGGCGATAACTCTACGATCTCAACGCATATAAAAAATATTCGTGCGAAATTGGAGCATTTCAAAATAAGTCCGATCAGCACCGTATGGGGGATAGGATATAAATGGGAGTGAAAAAGAAACCTACATTGAAAATATTGTTTCGCCAGTTTGCTATCTCCCTCATTGTCATGCTGGTAGCGGCAATTATTGTCCCTTCTGGTTTGGAGGGACTTGCTGTAAATGCTGGATTAGCTACAAGAGCAAATCTAAGTGAATTGCAGGTAAAAGAGATCATTCCAACGCTGACGATTGCCCCGGATATTACAAAGGTTGTGATTCCACAGGGATGCGGCTACTTAATTCTGGACAAGAACTTTAATGAGCTTTACAGCAATATGGACGATGATGAAAAAGAAATTGCCCTGCTGTACGCAAAGGGAGAATATATTGAATATGCTACGGGGAGGCAGTTTGCACTTGTTGTCCGGGAAAACGAATTTTGCGTTTTAAGGTATTATATTGGTTCTCAATTTACAGTGTCATGGCTACCGGAATATTTTCCATCTCCTGACACGCTTGCGTTTATCCTGATGGCTGTAAATTCGCTGCTGGTCATTATCATACTGACCGCCAGATTTGCTAAAAACCTGCGTACACAACTGACCCCGCTTTTTGAAGCAACTGCGGAGGTTTCAAAGCAAAACCTTGATTTTGAAGTAGGACACGCCAAAATCAAAGAGTTTGAAGATGTCCTTGCATCTTTTTCAGATATGAAAGATAATCTGAAAATTTCGTTAGAACGGCAATGGAAAACCGAACAGACACAGAAAGAGCAAATCGCCGCGCTTGCCCATGATTTGAAAACGCCTCTGACGGTTATTCAAGGAAATGCTGATTTACTCACAGAAACAAATCTTGATGATGAGCAACGATTATACGCTGGTTACGTCGTGGAAAGCTCCGGCCAGATGCAGTCATATATTCAAACCCTGATTGATATATCACGGGCGGCGGTTGGTTATCAGCTCCATATTGAAAGTATAGACTTGCCAGCGTTCATGCAGCACTTGTTCGGTTATATGGAATCACTATGCCGGACAAAAGAAATCCGGCTGCAAATGAATACTGTTTCACTCCCTCAAATGCTGAAATTTGATAGGGTGCTGATAGAACGTGCTATTATGAATGTTATCAGTAATGGGCTGGACTACTCCCCGCAAGGCGGAACGCTTTATGTGGATGTTCAGAGTAACAACGGTTTCGTGGAAATTTCAGTCACAGACGAGGGAACGGGGTTTTCTAAAGAGGCATTATGCCACGCACAGGAACGGTTCTATATGGGCGATCAAAGCCGCAATTCAAAGTTACACTTTGGTATGGGTCTATATATTACAAATTCGATTATGGAACAACATAATGGTCAGCTTATTTTAGAAAATTCAAAAGAAACCGGCGGCGCAAAGGTTACTATGAAACTTCCTTGCTGATTTTCCGATAGTGTAATGGACGTCTTTTATGTCCGTCCATTTTTCAAATCTTTATGGAATCTTCAAAAATTCCTCTTATCATGTATCTAAAGAAAAAACATCTGCCCAGCGGCAGAAAAGAAAAAAACCGCTGCTTTCTTTCTGTCATTCCCAGCAGTTAAAGGCATGGCGGCCCACGGGAGGACGCCGCCATGCTGTTTTACTATCATTATAATCTAATCCACTTCTACCGCTTAAAAAAAGCCTTACCCCGCCACGGGAATATTCCGGCTATGAGTATGAACTATACCATGTAAGAAAACAACAAAACGCTTCAAATCGTCGCCCGGTAGGTTTACGACCTGCCGGGCGATTTTTGTCGATTTTCGCGGATTGTCATTTCCGGCAAAAAATCAGATGGAAAAGGAGGCGGTCAGCAGACCAGGGCCAGCATAGGTCCCTGACAACGGACAGGATCATCCTGCTCACTCCCCACGGAAAGGGGGTGAGAAGATGAAAGTTACCCCTGATGATTACGGGAGGCGCTGCCAGTTTGACCATTTTTGCAAGCTGGTACTGTACCATGAAGCCGTTGACTACTTCCGGGAAAGGAAGCGTCAGCGTGGCCGGGAAACATCCTTTGAAACGCTGCCGCTTTCGGAACTTGACACGCTATGCACGATAGATCAGTACCCCAGCGACAGTTTTATATTTCCGGCCTATGGCTGTGAGCTTCAGATCAGCGACGGGCTGGTGGCCGCTGCCTTTGCCAGCTTGCCCCAGCCGGGACAAAGCATCTTGATACTGCATTGTGTCCTGGAACTGACGGACTGCGAGATCGGCGCGGTGGTGGGAATGTCCCGCAGCGCCGTCCAGCGGCACAGGACTAAGACGCTGGAAACCATGAGAACAAGACTGACGGGAGGTATTGCAGAATGAAGCAGGCCAGATATAAGGAGCCTTTGCCCCTTGCAGTGATCGAGGCGGCCCGCGCCGGTGACGCCGGGGCCTTGTCCTTAAAGTGCTTGCGGGTCTTGAAATTGATGGTATGCCCTAAATACTCTCGTTTTTTTAAAATGTTCACGATGGTAGATGATCCCCATCCATAGGGGTCTTTGACCGGCTTTGAACGGTTCACACCCTCGGTGAAGCGGGCAAGGTGTACGACAGGAATTTCAATCCGGTCTGTGGATAATTTGCAGGCGATCTGGTAAGGCCCATATCACTCCAGCGTGAGGGAGAATATACGGCGTACCACTTCGGCAGCTTCCTCATCTACCAGCCAATGCTCCCGTTTTTCGTCCCATAAGTAGCCGTAAATCACAGTGCCGGTCAGGTGCTTGCCACTCATGCCTTTTGACTTAAACACAAAGCGGATTTTCCGGTTGGTATCACGGGCGTAAAATTCATTCATAATGTTGCGGAACGGGGTAAAATCGTCATCGCCTTTCAGACTGTCCACACCGTCGTTGATGGCAATCAGACGAACGCCTCGCTGCCGCAAAACCTCCATAACTTGACCGACCTTCAGATAGTCGCGTCCTAACCGGCTCATGTCCTTGATGACGATTGCCTCTACACGCCCTGCCTCCACTTCCTCCATTATCGCCAAAAATCCGGGGCGGGCAAAATCCTCTAACATCTGTTTTTGGTTGGATATGGAGTTGCTCTCGCCCTGTAACTCATTGTCCCGGCTCAGGTGCTCGTACAGTGGGGTAATTTTTTCATTTCTCATGGCTGTACCTCCTGAAACAAAAATGCTCTAAGTGATTGCTTCACTAACCATGACAAAATCATGATTAAGAAGTCACTTAGAGCATATATCACCCGATTTCATGATATCATTTCTAATACAGATTTTACCGTATTTTTCAGATTCAGTCCGTCTTTTAATCCCAACCGATAGAAAAACTCTTCTGTATCTGCTCCACTGCTGAAAATTGCATTACAGTATTCCGTAATCACTTCTTCCTGTTCTGGGGATAACGTTTCCAGTAATTTCTGGTATTTCTTATCAATCTCACTTACTGGCTCTTTATCCTGCATTAACTTCCATTCTGAATATGCTTTCCCCATATGCTCTGTAATTGTCAGATTCACAAATTCCTGCACTTCCTCTGGTATGGTACTCGTAGATTCCTGTTTATCTTTCTTTTTATCATTTGATTTTTCAAGTGTCGTGTCATCAATATAACGAATGATTTCTCGAATATTTGACTTCATCGACTGCAGATATCCTTTCATCAGCACAGCTACTTTTCTAGCATCCGATTTTTCGGTTTCTTTTTCCAGCATATAAAACTCTTCCAGTTCTTTCAGGATATCGCTGAACCATGGAGTTAATATCATTGAAAAAAGGGTATAAAAAAACAGTCTGCCCTGACGGAAAATATTTCCATCAAAACAAACTGTTCTTCATATTCACACTAATTATATTTTCTGAGCATAGCTACTTTTTGCGAAAATCTCAGATAACTCCGGAAAGAAAACAAAGAAAAAAAATATTTTTTAACTCCATTTGCACTCCACTGGAACATCCAGACAGCCCGCAAAACCTTTATTTATGGGCTTTTTCGCAATTTAGTCCGCTACTCAAACTCGGCAAGTCCAGAGATGTTCTTAAATATATTTGTTTAAGTTTTATGTCTTTTTTGCCGTTATTTTATTTCAGTTGCATATATTATTTTGGCTCGCTGATTTTCTGTTGCCAATTTGTTGCCATTAGATTGATTATAACCCTGTTTCTCTTTGAAAGCAACTACTATGTAAATTTTTCCACGCCTCTTGTAATTCTTCTTTATTTGTTTCATACCAATCTTTTATTTCAGTGACCATTTGGTATGTCCATTTCTTCTTACCATCTTTATATAAGTTTCCATCACTCATTTTAAATACTGCTGAAAACTCATTACAACTTACATGAAAATGTGGTGGGTGATATTCAAATTCATTGGCACGTACCTCAACAAGGTACTTTCTTCCAATTCTCCATGTCTTTATTTCTGGCTCACGCTTCCACCACTCTAAAGAATATATATTATCAATATTATACGTACTCTCTGTATCATTATATTCAACACAAAGAGGAAGTTTCATACGAGAATACGCTGGATGAATAAACGATATTATAATTCCCTCGTTTTCTATTGCATTTGTAAAACAATTTCTCTCTTCAAAATATTCTCTATACTCTTCATCAAATTGATACTCTTTTACCTTTAAATCAGAAGCAGAATCGGCACCATAAAAAGGTTCTTCGTAAGCAATCTTCATTAACTGCATTTGTAACTGTGCAATTTCTGATGAACGTTCATTCCTCTTTTTAGGTATATTCGTCAAGCATACCCCTTTACAGATTTCTGATTGCCAAAATGTATCCTTCTTCCATATGATATTTTCATTTTTGTCTTTTATTTTATTTAAAATAGGAAAAGTATAATTTCTAAGAGATTCAAAAAAATCTTCCACACTCGCAAATTGTCCTCTCAATGAATATTCATTCAAATAATAATCCATTTTCTTTCGTAGACTCCTTTTCCTACAATCCAAACATTCTATTCAAGTCAATTTCAAACTGATCAAACAAATCATCTATATCCATGTCTTCATTGGTTCCTACTATTTTTCCATATTCTTTAAATATAATTGGATTGCACTGTGTCTCATATTGTTCATTCATTGCAAAAAAATTAACAGAAATATCTTCTTGTTTCATACTTCCATTGGCAACGCCTACTCTTAATCCATTAAAGATATGATCACTATGTGTTTCAATGAATAATTGACGGCCTGATTGACTAACAAAATACAAAAATTCACATAATTTTGACTGAGCTTTTGGATGCAAATGAATTTCTGGATTTTCTATAATTATAACAGAATCACTTTCCGCACCCAGACACAAAATTATAATACTTATTAAATAACTAATTCCAGACCCAACATTTACCGGTCTACAGTACAACGCTTCGGAGACTGCATTAGCGGGATTATTGTTATATTTTACCTGTAGATAATTTGTTTTTTTTAAATCACTTATATACAATGTAGTACCTATAATATCATTCAACCAATAATTTACTTGATCCAATAAAGTATTAGTAAAATCTGTATCCTTTACAACAAGATTATCATCAACTATCATACCCTCGTTTTGTAATAAATAGGCTAATGCGTACTCTCCATCTATTCCAAAGTCACTATCATTTAACATATTTTTAGCATATATGTCATTGACACCCATTCGATGACAAGACAAATAATGAAATCCAAAATCCTCCAATAACAAATCTGATTGTTCTGGATCATCATATTCTCCACCCAATAAAAGTTCTGTCACAGATATATCGTCCGAAGATGTACATACTTTATATGCCTCATTTTCCTTGTCCTCAACAAATTCTACCCAAGCTGGCTTCGTTTTGCCCTTTTCTAATATTTCAATCTTTATTGAGGAATTTGGCATATAATAATTTCTTACTTCTCTAAAATCTCCTATGGAAATATATTTCCCATTAAGACTCCTTTGAGTCAATGCTAATAATGCATGTAAAAATGTGGATTTTCCAGATGAATTTGTTCCCACAAACAAATTTAATTTTGAACATTCAACACTCAAATCTTTGATAGATTTTAAAGCCAGAATATGAACTTTATCAATCATCGCTTATCTCCTTACATAATTTTTCCATCAATTGAAATCTTCCATATACTTTCATAGTATTATCCCTACTATTTCCGATATAATACAAAAACTCTTCACTACTTATTACAGTTTTTATTTTCTCTAACAGTTCTTCTCTTGATACTGCAATATTATTCTTTGGTAATAATGTCATAAAATATAGTGTAGTTTCAAAAATATTCATATTAATTGGTTTTGATTCATTGTTTTCTTTTCTAAATGCACCTTTTCCTAAAATATCTCTTGCCATTTCTAAACTCTTTATAGTAACTTGTCTAATTTCTTCTAATTCTTCCAATGATGACTGATTTAACTTTGTCAATGTAGTTTCTATCAAATCGTCCAGATTGCCTGTATATTCATATTTTTTTCCATCTTTAAATAACAAGTCATTAAAAAACAAATAAAATGCTAAAAATCTTGTAACTAAATAAGAGCCTTTCATCCTTCGATCTTTTTTATACTCAATACGTGTAGTTTGCAAAAATTCCTGTGATGCAACTACTTCAGTTATCATATTTAACCCTCTGCCATGATACAGAGCATTTCTAATTTCTTGCTTATTTAATTTTGTTCCCCCCCTATTAACTCTATCAAAAATATCAAATAATATTTTGTCCGGCGTAGGTGGTAAAATCACATGTGAATATACTTGGTAATCTTCCAACTGAGACTGATATATTCCCAATTCATCTACCAAATCCTTGAATTTTTTTCCATTCAAAAATTTCAATATCTTTAATGATTTTAATGGAAAACCATCACTTAAAAAATCAAATAATGTTGATAATCTTTGCTTTCCGTCAACCACTACATATGTAGAATTGTTCTGCTGTTTGAAATAAAATATTGGTAATGGTAAGCCCATTAAAATACTTTCTATCAATTCACACTTCTGTTTAGGACCCCAAACTTCATTTCTTTGAAAATCAACTTCTAATATCAATTGCTTTTTCTTATATTTCCTGTAAAGTTCATATATTGAAAAATCCTTTTTTGTTACCCTAACAGACTCAAAAATTGGCTTTTCCTCATCTCCAAAGTACTCTAACTCATTTAATTCTTCTTCATTTTCCAATAAAACTTCATCTTCTATTGACATTTGACTCATCCCTGCCTCCCATTTTAATTAAAAAACACAATGTATCAGAGCACCCGAATCGTTATCATCTCATCAAGTCCAATCTCTCCAATATCACATTCTTCTTTTCCACGAAGATATGTCTGCATATGGTAAAACATCATACACTCCCTAAGGTATTTCAACAACTCTTGTGTCCGACGTTTATATCCATATGCTTTTAATAATGTCCGTAGTTTCATTCTCACATAATCTTGTCCGTCCAAATAAAGAATCTGCACTCGTTTCATTTTGAAAAATAAATCAATATCAAAATAATCCGTAATGAAGGCTTCTTCTTCCATATCCTTACCAAAAGAATGAAAATCTTTCTGAATAGTTGGAAACTCCTTATCTATTTCTGGTTTGTCGCACAAATAATCTGTCCAATAATGCACATCCAAATATAATTGACGCAAATTTGTTCGATAATATGGACTTAAATATTGATTATCTTCTTTCCAAATTTTTTCCAACATGATACTCGCTGTCTTAGTTCCAATATCCAGACTATGTATGATACAAGCAAAATCAAATGAATCATAATATAGCTCAATCAATTTTATCCCCCTTCAACCCATTACATTGTCTACAAAGTATCTGCAAATTCTCTGCCACAGTTTTTCCACCTTTATTCATCGGTATCACATGGTCTACCTGAAAGAAAATACGGTCTTTGCCTTTTGCTCCACAACAGGCACAGGTATAATTTCCATCTGTATCTTCTGATTTAGCAAATGCTGTATCCCGAAGATTTTTTTCCAGTTCCGGATTTACCTTTCCAATCTCGAACAATGGTAAATCCTCCAGTTTTCTAATACCTCGCTGCACGTTTTCTTCTTCGTCATAAATATGCGGATTAGACAGTTTTGTTAACTCTATATCCAGTTGTCTCCAGAAATACAATTTTCGTCCAAAAAACAATTTTAACAAATTATCATCACTATTTTCCCATAAGGCATTTACATATTCTGTTTTCTGTCTCTGCCCCATATCCTCATCCCAAATATGTTTTGCAATCGCAGCAACATCTAACTTGCTTCTGTCTATATCATCAAATGAATAGAACTGTGGCGAAGTTTCGTACTGGGCATAATATTTCAAAATTCGTATCACATCTTTTTCTTCATATGGTGGTATCATTTCGCCTAAGAAAAACGTGTTTCTACATTGCTCTGCCATTTCTTCAAGCAATTCTTCTGCCGGATATTCCTCTTCACACTGAAAACTTTGGAACAGACTTGGTAAGCCTTTCATCAATTCTTCATATGCTTTTTTCGTACTGTCATATACCATTACTTGATAGGAAGAATCCACTCCATTTTCTTCTAAATAGGCAAACGCATACATTCCAATCGGAATTCTTTGTACAAATGGTACTTTTTCTAATACTGTGGTATCTACAGAATCGTCAAGCACAGAAGCAAACTCTTCTATTTTAGAAATCGCTATCATGCGTAATTCATGCTTCATATGCTCTGTTGAATTATCTGTAAATTCATTATTTCCACTGAACAGACTGTCTGGATTTACCCATGCAATATGTTCATTCCAATTATCTACAAAAGAAACTATATATGCTGAAGAAGTTCCGCCAGCAGCTTCTCCTCTAAGTGCCCGTCCTATCATCTGTGTCATAAGGATTGTAGAAACAGTTGGTCTTGCTAAAAATACTGTTTTGGTTTGTGGCAAGTCCACTCCCTCTGTCAAAATATTTACATTCACAAGTACCTTTACTTTTCCTTCTCTATATTCTTCTAATTTCCTCTCGTTGTCTTCTCTGCTGATTCTCACTCCTGTCACAGAATCTTTTACATCAGACACAATGAACTCCGACTTTATTCCCTCTTTATTAAACAACGCACTTAGATGAATTGCATGAACTACATTGATTGCAAATACTATCGTCTGTCCATACTCTTTCTCTTTTGCCTTGTATGTCTGGACAATCAACTTGTTTCGTGCTGCACTATCTGCCATTTGTCCTGCTACATCTTCCGGCAATACGTCCAATCGTTGGATACTCTCCCAACCATTCAAACCTAATGATTCTCCATACATTTCATCTGTGTAATAACTTTCAAAAATAGGTTTTGATAAAATGCGTCGATTTATCAACTCTTTTAACCCTATCTGATATGTAATACCTATGTTTCCATGAACCGCCTTTCCACCTTGTAAACCGTCCTCATAAATTTTTGCCAAAAGTCCCTGTTCCCCATCAGCAGTACGGAATGGTGTAGCAGTCAATCCAATCAATTTTACATTTGATACCTTTGTTTTTACATAATCAATTACTTTTCGATAAGTTTTAGCAGTAGAATGGTGTGCTTCGTCTACAATTAAAAAGATTTCCTTTTCGCCCTCGATCCATACATCTAAGCACTGTAAATTTCTACCTATGCTATCCTTGCTCATAATCAACAAATTGTCCGTGGGTTGAATATCAATAGTTCTATCATGGGTAGATGCACCAGATATAATCCTATACTGGAAGGACGGAATATGTGGTATTACCTCTGAATACGCAAACTTCTGAAAAGATTCTGCTGCTTGGTCAAGTAACATCTGACGATGTGCAATCCATAATATTTTCTTTTTCTGATCCAGTGCATTTCTTAAAAGCCACATAGAAGCTGTGTACGTTTTTCCTCCACCAGTAGGAAGTACAATCATAGTGCTGTACTTCGCATTTTTATTCATAATATCGAGATTTTCCATTGCACATTTTTGATGTTCATATGGTATTCTTGCATTTGCTCCCTTTTTGGGAAACACTTTTCCAAATGACTTTACTTCTATGTAATCTTTTTCCATCATTCGTCCCCTCCAAATTTATTATATTTTACGCATTTACCATTCGTTGCCTTTTCTGTGCTTCAATCAAGGTATCTCGTAAATCAGTCTCTATCTCTATCATTTTCACTTCAATATCGAATTGTCTGATACATTCCGCAAGAACAGATGTACCTTTTAATTTTTTCATCTCATCTTCATCACATACTACAATAATTTTTCTGTATATCTTTCCCTCAATTTTTTCAAGGAGAAGCATTTTCAGAATATCATTTGAAATCTTATTATCCTGAGCTTTCTTGGGTTTTCCAATATGTGCAAAAATTTCTCCAATTATCCCATCCGCTTTAGAATAAAAATCGGGTTGCATAAATGTATTGCCTACAAAGATTTTCGCATTTTCTACCAGCTCTATGCCCAACCAGTCATTTACCTTCTGAAAAATTACCTGCTCTGCCATTTGTTGCTCAATAGAACTTGATTTTTCTTCTTTTTCCATGACAACCCTCCTCAAAATTGTAATAAATACATAAATAGTTTACCACATACATTTCCATAGTTCCATTATAATGCGCCATAAAATCGTAAATAGGGCAGTCACTGACCGCCCTCTAATCTACGCATATACAATTTCTTTCAGCACTACTTCCTCTGCACAATGTCGGATATTATTACACATCCTCACCCACAACATCTGATTCTCCGCTTTCAACTGTTCCGTCGCTCCCTGCTTTTCTTTCATCTGCTCCACCAGTCTGTCCATCATCTGATTACACTCCTCATCAATCTGATGCAGATGTTCATTTAACTTCCCGGCAAGTACCAGCTCCAAATACAAGCCTTTCCGATGCTCTTTCAAGTAAGCTTTTCTCAACATTCCATATTTTCCAATCGGATACTCTGTCTCTTCCGGGAGATACAGGTCTGGATAATACAGATCGTCCTCTCCTAAAGTATAGCCAATTCCATTTTCTCCCATAATGTGTTTTTCCATGATTGTCCTCCTACCTTGCTCCCCGGTCTTTATTCTGTTTGCGGGTGTGCTGTTTATTTTTCTGTTCATTCTGTATTTCCTGTTTCTTTTCTGCCAGCTTCGCCCTAATACTGTGTGCTAATGGCTCTTTTCCTGTTTCTTTCTTCCATTTTTCTATTGCAGTTCGATACTCGCTATACTCAGTTTGAGAAACTTTAAAATCTTTCAAAAATTCCTGTACGCTTCTGTAACCGATTTTCTGTACAATCCTTGGAAGATAGTCTTTCATATTCCTGATCTGGCTTGTCAGTTCATCAATTTCTTCCTGCAATGCTTTTTTCTTCCTTCCCTTAAACCATCCCTTGACTTCTGACAGTTCTTTTTTCTTTGCAGAAAGCTGTTTTTGTTTCTGTTGAATTGCAGTATTTTGTTCGTCCAGTTCTTTCTTGACTTTGAAAAATTTCGGATATTTTGATGCAAGCCTTGTCATTTCTGGCTGCTTCGGTTCTGCCTTTTCTTCTTTTATCTTCACACTTTCTGGTACGATATTTTCTGCAATCCTCTCTGTTTGCTCAGGTTCCGTTGTTCCTGCCTGTGCCACGTTAATCTGTTCCGACACTTCTCTGGATTTTTTAAACAGCACACTTTCTATCAAAAATTCCAGTGTTTCAACCGCCACTGCTATAACTCTGCCAAATAATCCCGGACTGTTTCCATGACTGGCAATAGATTTCTTAATTGATTCAGTAATTTGTTTTCGCTTCACTTCCAATATCTGCGGTTCTGATACTCCGCTGATCAATGCCATATCAACAGCTCTGTTCCATTCCTGACGTTTCCGATTATCGACTTCTATCTCATACGCTTTTGGATTGTTCTTTCCAATTTTCTTCGTTGCAAGATACACGCCACCACGCTCAAATACCTGTAGTTTCTGTTTCTCGTCCTGCACATAAATATTGATTAAATCTGTATAAGAATGCTTTACCTCATCCAGAAATGAATTACTCTTGAAGCGTTCCTCTTTCACTGTAAACAATTTTTTCTCATATACTTCACCTTTTTTCACGATACTGCAGCCTTCTCGGATCTCGCCATCTTCTCCTAATATCTCTTTCTTGGTTCGGACATGTTTTCCATTTTCATCATAAAACATATTTCTGCTGGCAATCTTAATGATTGGTTCATCCAATAGCTTCCGTTCTGCAAATATCAAATGAATGTGATAATTGGTCTTTCTTTTATTGTGGTGTAAAGCAGCAATACACTCTGTTCCATAATTCTGTTTAAAATGATTTGTAAAAAGTTGCAACAATCTGTCTGGCTGAAATTCTGTAAAGCTCTCTGGCAAAGCAATGATCAATTCTCTTGCCTCAATACATTTTCCTTCTGTTCCGCTTTTTTTAAATTCTTCCTGATTACACTTTGCAAGTTCTCTCCAGAATTTCCGTTCTGTAGTTTCATAAACCGCATAAAGATTTTCCTGTTTTGCATGACTGGATATATAAGTGATTCTGCCTTTTACATTGCTTAGTTTTGTCATTTGAATAAATGAATTTCTTCCGATAGGCACTCCCTCCTTGTCTTCGGCAAAGTAAATTCTGCCATATTATTTGTGAGTGGATGCATCGGCATCCGTTTACGAACTATCCGCCTGTCGGTGGAACAGCTCCCGGCAGGGCGAAATACCCTGAGTACAAATCTTTGATTTGTGCGATGGGTGTATTTCGCTCTCAAACGCCGAGGGCTTTGTGAGATGCTTCTTACATCTACCACAACTTGGCTTTCGCTTTTCATTTTGGGCGTATCCGCCCTCTTTTTTGCCCGTATCCGGGCTTATTTTTTCACGAACAACAAACCGACTATTACTCTTCCTGTCTGCTTTATTCCGGTATCCTTGCCCGTACATACTCCAGATCTCCACAATACGGTGTTCCAACCAAATACCATTCCCTCGCCAAATTCATTTCCATTCGTGTCTTTACCCACTGATCATCAACCAGAACTTCCAGGCATTCTCCACAGTGAAATCCCGTATCAATCCATAAGTCTGATGACAATAATCCATATCTTTTGTTATAACTGTTGTAACCTAATCTTCCTTCTCTCATTGTGTCATTCTCCCTTCATTTATCTTTTCCGCAGGGACGCCCTGAATCAGGGCCCCCTTTTGAAAATATCCTTGCTTCGCCAGCCAACTCCCGACTGCACCTTCCCTGTTTTCTCCTTGTCTGCTATCTACAGGTGCGTGCCACGCTCCTGTCATTAGGTAATCAAGCAGAACCTTTACCATCGAAAGTCCTCATGCATTCCGCACTTATCCAAATACTCTTGTCTTGCCTTTTCCCGTTCTTCTTCTGTTGCTGCTGTTTTAAAGGTTGTATAAAGTTCTCTTTTTACCATACTGTCTAATTTTTCCATCAATGCATTTTCTATCTCCGGCAAATATTCCTCGTTCCCGGCAAGATGATACTGAAACAATGCCAGCAATAAATCTTTTGGTATCTGTACCTGTGATTTTCTTTCCATGTTTCTCCTTTCCGTGACGGTCGTGACGATAGTGACGATATTTTCACTACCGTCACGCTATAGAAAATACCGTCACAACCGTCACATATCGTCACGCTTGTTTTCCGACAAAGGTTAATCTAATTTTTCTTCCGTCGTGTCCCCGCTCTGTTTTATACTGGATTCCATATTCCAGAATCAGTCGTTCCAGGCTGACATTTAATTTTCGTGATAAGGCGTTCGGCTGCATTTCCACTTGCAATACTTCCACAAGCTCTGTTGCTGTTCCTGCCCACTCTGGCGTAATTTCTGTTACAAGTTCTTTGATTTTTTCCAATAATGGATCTTCTGGTTCTTTCCAAAGTTCTGTTTCTGTCTTGGTAAGTTCCCAGACACATCTCTCCCGGTTAAAGTTCAACCACAGTTTCTGATCCTGCTGGTCACGCCCTGCCACTTCCAGAACTGCTTTATTATCTGTCCGTTTTTCTTTCTGCATGACGAACGCTCCATCCGCAGCCCCCAGCAATCCATTCGTACCGGAAATCATATCAAAACTATCGGAAGATTCCATTTTTCTTGTATGATGCACTACCAGAAAACAGATCCCATATTTATCACTGAATGCTTTCAGCTTTGTTACAATCTCGTAATCGCTAGCATAACTGAATTTATCTCCACCGACCTCTCGAACCTTCTGAAGAGTATCAATGATAATCAATCTTGCATCTTTATGCTCTGTCACAAACGTTACAAGCTGTCTTTCCAGTCCGTCATTAAGCGATTTGGATTTTGTAGCGAAATAAAAATTCTCACTGCCTTCCATTCCAAACATCTGTGATAATCGCTTCTGTAGTCTTGCATAATCATCTTCCAGTGCCAGATAGAGAACCGTTCCCTGTCTGACTGAAAAGCCCCACAATGGAAGTCCTTTACTGATGTGATACCCGATCTGTGCCATGAAAAATGATTTCCCGATTTTCGGTGAACCCACAAACAGGTAAGTTCCGTTATACAGAAGTCCATCTACAATCGGCAGTTTTGGCGGATATGCGGTATCGTATAATTCCATCATAGAAACTGTTTCCAGATCATTCGGATTCTTTTTATTTGCTGATTTTGCTGTATTTTCCGCACTATTTGTGGCTTGCAGATTGCCCTTGCCGGGCAAATCTGCTATACTTTGGTTGGTTTTAAAATTTTGTAATGGCTGTTCCACATCTGCGCCAACAGATGCAATCGGAGCAGTCATTTTTTCTTTTGCTGTCATTCATTTTCCCCTTTCAATCCATACAATGTCTCTGCGACCAATCTCAGGGTACTTAACAACTCTTCATTTTCTTCACTGCATTTTTTCAGACGTTTCAGTTCTTCATAAATCTCTGCCATCTGATTTCGCAATGCTTTATACACTCTTGGGTTCCCCTGTACCACAATTTCTCGATCAGTTAATCGTTTTGTGATATAATCCTGCTTGCTAAGTCCTGATAATCGGACACATGCATCAATCTGCTCTGCTTCTTCCGGTGATACCCGGAATGCTACGATTTTGTTTCTCCATCTTCCTTTACTGTCCAGATTTTTCTCCATTTGATTTTTCCATCCTTTCAATATCCAGCTGTGCTGCCATCTGTGTCTGCTCACTTGGAAACAGATGCGCATATCGGTAACGGTATCTTTATACACGCCCTTTGGGAACATCAGTAAATCTTTCTGTAAATCAGTAACCCATGACGCCGTGTTTGGATCCGGAAAAAATACGTTCCCGGCCTCAAAATATGGTGTCACTGAAATAGCTCTCTCTTCCTTGCTGCCGCGTGGATTGAACGGTACCAGGCCAGAGACTTCTTTCCCCAGCACATCCATAACCGCCGGGCCGTTTGCCTTGTCCTCAACAACCTTTGCCCTGGCTTTTGGCCACTTGGCTGTCATATCCCGAACCGCTTTCACAGACTGGGTAAAACTCATTTTCTCGTTTACCAGGTCAAATACATAAACGTTGGGTCCGCTCCGTCCCATCACGTAACCGGCAACCTTAGCGCTGCCGTCGCTGTTTTTAAATGCCATGTCCCAGCTCTGTATGATCATGTTACAGTGTGGGGCTGTTGTGTAATAGTGCTGCAACCAGGCCTTTTTGAAGACGTTACCGTCTGCCGGTGCCGGCCGCTGCTGCATCTGTCCGGAATACTGTAAAGAGCCCATGCTCTTTTTTAGTCCGGCCAGGGATTCCTTGTCGTATCGTTGGGGGTTCAGGATGTCCCCCTCTTCCCTTATGAGCTGCTTGCCGCTTTTTGGGAATGTTATTATTGTCTTTTTCTCTGCCTCAGCTGGTAAACACAAATGTTCATAGCCCAGGTTTTCTGCCAGCACATAACCGGTCAGGTCCATTTCATGTAATCGCTGCATAACGATAATGATCGCGCCGTTCTTTGGGTCGTTCAGTCGTGTCTGCAGTGTGTTCTTGAAAAAATCTATGGTGTTTTGCCGCTCTGTCTCACTGTTGGCCTGCGCTGGGTTCTGCGGGTCGTCAACTATGATTATGTCGCCACCCTCACCAGTCAGTGCACCGCCGACAGAAGTTGAAAACATCATACCTTGATGGGTGTTCTTAAATTCGTTCTGCCGGTTTACGTCGTCTTTCAATTTTACAATGTCGCCCCAGTTCTCAGTGTACCAGGGAGACTGTATAATATCACGGCTCAGTACGTTGTGCTTACGGCTCAGGGAATCACTGTACGAAACCTTAATAAATCTTTTCTCAGGTGCCTGGGTCCAGGCCCAGCAGGGGAAGCACACCGTTACATTTATGCTTTTCATGTGTCGGGGCGGGATATTTATCACAAGCCGCTTTATTTCCCCGTCCCTAACAGCGTGCAGGTACTCACATATCAGATCAATGTGCCAGTTCGGTATATACGTGGTGCCCGGCTCAATAATCGGCCAGGACTGCTGTATAAACTCCGATAGGGACCGCTCTGCCCGTTCCCTGCGAATCCCTTTTAACAGGGTTCCTGGGTCAAACTGGCTGCTATTTATGTAGCTTTCCCAGTATTTGCTCAAGGTTTTCCAGCTCCTCGTCTGATAGGTCGGACATGTCCGGAATGCTGCCGCTCAGTTCCAGGCCGCCGCTGTGCTCAACGGTTGCCTTTGCGCTCACGGCTATGCTCTCCGCACTGTCGCCGCGGCTCATTCTTTCTATCTTCACGCCGACGTCTGCCAGTCGGGCAATGTCCTGTGCAGACAATTCATTATCCGGGAGGGCTATCAGGCCACGGGTGGCTTTATTCAAAAGCTGCACGCCCAGTTTTGCGTGTAGATCGTGCATTTTCTTGATTTCCTGCTCATTCTTGAAGCGTTCCAGCTCGGTCATGTAAACATCATAGGCCGCTGCGCGTTCTACCCAGTTCCACTGCGTACTCAGCTTTTCAATGCTGCTTTTGCTTTTCATTCCCATAGCATCTGCCAGGCGTCGAATGCTTCTTTTCTCCGGTTCCCGTCCCTGGGTTCCGTATGGCATATCTCTGTACTGGCAAAACTTTTGGTAATGCTGCGACTTCTCGCCCTCCTGCTGCTCCCATAGTTCAGGCGCGTCTCTCTTTGCTGCCATGTGCTGCTCCCTCCTTTCTCCAAAACATAAAAAGAACGGCCATGGTGGCCGCCCTCTCAGGTGTTACTCTTTGCCAGGGACATTGATGTCCTCAGCAGCTTCCGGCGTTTCTTCCGGATCCGGCATATTTGCCTTTATATTTTCCTCATTCAGCTGCACGTATGCGTATTCTTTTCCGTCCCTGGTGCATGTAACGCCAGCATTGCCGGTATAGCTTACATACCGCCGAATAATTCCATCACAATAGGTTGGGCTTAACTCTACCAGCCTGGCCTGTCTCTCAGTCATTTCTGCGCCGATCAGCGTGAAGCCAGAACCGCCGAACAGGTCCAGGATAATGTCTCCCGGATCCGAGCTGTTCAGTATCGCCCTTGTGGCCAGCTCCACCGGTTTCTGTGTCGGGTGGAACGTCGCCGTATCTCTTGCCACTTCCCAAACGGCTCCCTGCTTATCTTCCGGGTATAAGAAAACGCTTTTATCTTCCTGCAGTCTCAGGTACCGGATTTTCTTTCCCTTTGGTACCTTGTCAGAAATAAAAGCCTTGCCTCCTGCTCCGTCAGTTACAACAATGCCACCGCTCAGGGTGGTTGCCATGCCTGCATCATCCCGGAGGGTTATCTTCCAGCAGGTGTTGTTGCTACGATCCCCGCACCACTTGGCCGTATGTCCTGCTTTCTCTGCATAAAACATAGGCTCGAAGTCTCTCAGGTAATCGGTACCGCTCAGGTTGTGGTTGTTCTTCAACCAAATAAGATATTGCTTTTCTAACAGGCCTGCGGCTGTCATAGCGTCCTCAAAGTCCCTGCGGGTATCAGTCGCATGATAAATGTAAAATGCAGCATCTGGCTTGCTGTACTTCACGGCGTTCTTAAATGCCGGAATCAACAACTTTCCGAGGAGGTCGTCGTCGGTCAGCTCGTCGTTTGCGATCATGCCGTTGTTTTCAATCTGCTGTTTCTGTCTCTTCCCGTTTCCTCCGCCACCATCCAGGCTTATGCCATACGGTGGATCAGTGTTCACGCACTGCGCCAGTTCATCCCCCAGCAGCTTCTGCAGGGTTTCTGGCTTGGTGCTGTCTCCACAAATCAGGCGGTGCTGCCCCAGGTGCCAAATATCTCCGGCATGGGTCATGGGAATGTTTTTCGGTGGCGGTACGGTGTCCTCTCCGTTGTTCTCCGTATCGTCCACACCTCCCAGGGCGTTGAGCAGATCTTCCAGGTCCTCCTCTGTGTAGCCACTCATTTCCAGCGGTATCTCCCCGGTGTCCATCTGCTGCAGCATGTCTGCCAGCGCCGAGGTGTTCATTTCACTCAGTTCCGCCAGGCGGTTGTCTGCCATCAGATCAGCGTACTCCTCTGCCTCCGAGGCGTATTCCTGGTATTCAACAGGCACAACACTGGCCTGCATGGACTGTGCAGCTTCCAGGCGTCCGTGGCCGGTCACAACAAAGCCGCTGCGTTTGCTCACTGTAATAGGTTTCCTCCATCCCTGCCCCTTGATAATGGCAGCCAGCAGTGCGACCTGCTTAGGTGGATGGGTGTTTGGGTTTCCAGGGTTCGGAACCACTTTGCCAATAGGTACCAGCTCGTCAAAAGCACAAAAGACCTTTACACCCTCCGGCGTAACGGCCCTTGCTTCCGCTTCGGTCTGGTAGTTGGCCACGTTGTTGAAATAGTTCTCAACCTCGTCTTTTTTCTTCTTTCTTGCCATTTCTCCAATTCCTCCACTCTATCATTTTAACATCTATGTAGTGCATTGAAAATGTCTACTTTTTGCACCGTGCAGGCACTATGCAAGTCTTATGCCATCAATGCCGAAAATCAGGGCAGACAGCGGCTTTACAGCCTTTCCCAGGTCACTGTAATAGGTGCGCTTTTCTACACAATTTTCGCGTGCAATTTCTTCTGCACTCTTCTTTTCCGGCGCGATATATGCAGCGTGCAAAATCCGGTACCGGCGCATTTCCTCTGCCTTGCCGCTCTGCTCGCATGATATCCGGTACAAGTTCAGCATTTCGTCAATGTGTGTCAGTATGATCAATGTGCGCTGCTGACTCTGCTTAATGCTGCCAATATAATAATTGTCCTCGTACTCGAAGCTGTCCAGGCCGTCCAGAATGTCCAGGGCGCTCTCTTTTGCCTTGCGGCCATTAAATACTGCACCGCTCACATGTTCTTTCAGATTCCGGTAATTTGCCAGCAACAGGCGTGTGTTGTGCAGTCTCCGGCTATATCTTCCTTTTGTCTGCTCCTTTTTGCCCTCTTCCAGGCGTCTCTCCGCCGCTGCCGTGCCTGCTTCTACGCCTATGCGGATAGCTTCATCAATAGCCCGCTGGCTCAGCACCTCGTACACCCCTGCCAGTGCGCCAGGCTCTCTGCTGGTTCCTCTTACCTCTTCTTTCTCTTCCACGCTCTGCTCCATTACTCTCTCCATTCTGGATCAGCCTCCTCTCCTAACCATTCATCAATACGTTTTTCCTGCGCCTCCCTCAATAAAGGGCTTAAATACATTGTCGTTTTCCAGCACATCCGTTTCAGTGCTTTTCTCAGCTGCTCGCGGTCTGCCAGTTTCAACATATCCTCATTTGTCTTGACCTTTTTCAGTTTTTCCTCATACATGGTATTGGCTGCGCACAACGCCCATGTGATCAGGCTCCCGGCTCCCAGCAATGCGCCGGCCACAAATGCTGCTATAATTTCCATGTCGGCCTCCTCTCCGATATGTTCCCGACATAAATGTCGGGATCAATCTATGTCCCAGTTTCTGTTGTCCCATATCTTTATGCCGTGTACCATTCTTCGGACGGTATAGCACACGCCCCAGCATTTCAATTTCTTAAAATACGCCTTTTCTCTCCATGTCAGCGGCCAGATTCTGCCTTTCAGCAGTGTAACCTCAACGGTACCACGATTGTTATCAACCATAACCCGCACCCGTTTAAATCCCAGCGCCTCAAAGAAATCTGTCATATACATGGCTTCCATAGCGCAATCCATTTTTCCCATAATTCTCATGCTCTCCTGCCTGTCCGGGCGGCGTGTTTCCACGCTCGCCCATAATATTTATTGACTTATCCACACTATCCCAAATTCTTAGGGGGATAACTAAATGGGAAATCCTGCACCAGTTCCCCGGTAAAATAAGGGGCCAGGTTATTTTTCAAAAATACCTTGCTACCGTGTGCCTGGGAAAATTCAAGGATATGCTGCACCCATTCTGCCTGTGGTATCGTTTTATTTTTCTGCTGGCCAGTCTCAGCTCCGACAATGATCCAGGGCGGCGCATAAGTTCCTTTTGTTTCACTGCGTATAACCCACGATGCATCAAAAGTAAAATCCTCCTGTATAGGCTCAATGCTTAAAAACCAGTTATACGTGCCAGGCTCAAACCAGGCATACTGCTGATCTGGTCTTGTTACTGTCGTGCCATACCAGAAATTTCCCTGCTGCGGCAGCTTTCCTGCTTCTGCCAGCTGTATGTATCTCTGTGGGTTCTTTGTCAGAAACAAATACGTGTGCCACGGCGCGGCTTGCGCCGCCCCGAAAACTCTCCGGATCCATTCATCCGGTACCCACTCCCCGAATAGGTCGCCCATGCTTACCACAAATATAACCGCCGGTTTCTTTTTCTGTGCCGGCATAGGCAGGCAATACTCCCGAAACATAGGTTCGAACTTTACCGGGAACGGCGTCACTTTCCCGATCTCGTTTTTAAAAGGCTTTTCCAGCACCCAGCGGGTTCCTCTTTCGTCCCACTCTTTTCTCAGCTGCTCAGATGTTTTGTTGATCAGCACATTACCAGAAAATCTGTTCGCCTGCTTAGCTGCGTAACAATACAGGCAGCCATGCTGACATCCTGTCACGGGATTCCATGTGAAATCACACCATTCAATCAGGCTTTTGTTCATCATGTCTGCTTTCCTCCTTAAATATTAAAGTTACATTTATGTATTCAGCCTCCGCAACAGGACGGACTGTAATACTATATCCCTCTTGTGGCTTCTGCTTTCTGATAAACGAAAATGTTTCTGTTAGTGTATTTCCGAAATAAACTGCATATTCCACACCCTCGTCTAACTCCAAAATAAGCGGTAAAAACTGAATTACTTCATCCGGGTGTTCAAAAGCATTTTTGTTTATTCGGATATTCCCCCGTAAATCTGTGTAAACATAGCTGTATATCTGTGGAGCGTAATGTACCAATGCTTCCTGCACAAACTGTTCAATCCCCCACGTGCTACGAGAAACCGATATGTTTGCTATATTCGCAATAGTTGTTTTCAGGTCAATCAATGTGCCATTATATACGATCATCGTCTTGCCCTCCATATCCCACGTTTCCTGCTATTTTGTCCACATCGTCGCGGGCTTTCTTACTGTTCTGGTAGTCCTCGAACCTTTCCAGGTCCATTTCCTGCCGTTCCGGATTGTATGTAATGTGCAAAAATGTATCGCACCCCAGGCACCTGCCTACGCCGGTATTGATTCCCATCTCCATTGCCAGGCTTTTGCAGATCCAGTTTTCTTTACCGCACACCGGGCAAATTCCTTTATATCTCTGTCTTGTGTCCTTTGGTTCATGGCTTTCTGTGTCCTGTGCCATGCGATCAATAATTTCTCCCATGCTCAACTGCTGCTCCTTTCCGGCTCTCTCCATGCTCCTGAAGCTTCTCCGCACCACACACGGCGCCCTTCTGCTGTTTCCATGGTTATAAGCCCATCACGGAAGCGGTACCCGTTTACAACCTTGCCGCGGGTCCATTTCCCATCTATAAACATTTCAATTTCTGCGCCCTCAGTATAATAAAACGGCTCTTTCATCCGGCTCCTTTCCCAGGCAGCTTGCGCTGCCTGTGTCTTATTGTGTGATATATTTTGGATTTTAGAATAGCACCCTATCTGTATTCTTTGCCGGTTCCTTTGTCTCTCAGTGTGATCCGGCCTACAACCTCAAAACCAGCAAGCTCAGCTGTCTGCTTCATTACCGGTATAAGATCGTTTATTTTTGCCATACGTTCAGCTTCTCGCTGTTTTTCTTCCCTGCGCATGTTCCCCCAGGCCCCTCCGAATGTTGGATCTGGATAACCTTCCCCGTTTTTATTTACTCTATCTGTACCCACGTTTCTCCGCCTCCTCTGCTATCGGACAACCTGTGCAGGTTCCCCTTTCCATTACAAAAATACAATTTTCATCTGTCAGTGCACAAATTGGCTGCTTTTCTTTGGTCTCTTCTTTCTCTTTCTTCTTCTCTCGGTGTGCGTCCATGGCAATGATCACAATTACCCACGCAATGCTCAACACGGTCAACGCTCCGATTCCGGCCAAAATATTGATAATTATCTGCATTACTCTTTTACCTCCGCCAGGTTTATCTTTGTTTCTTCCACCAGCTTGTCCCGGAGGCTCTTAATCGTGTGCTTGCCGTCCTCAAATTCTTTCAACAGGTCCATGCAGCCATCATAATAATTTTCCAGTCGCTGCTTTCCCCAGCCTTTCTGCTCATGCAGGTATGTCATGCCGAACAGGAGAAGCATGTCCAGAGCAGTCTCCGCTCGCTGCTTTTCCTTGCCTTTCTCGATCTCCTGCACTCTCCGGACGGCTTCGTTGGCCGTTTTCTGTTTCAGTTCATAAATACGATCCGGCGTCATGCGGATACTTTCTTTTCTCTCTTGCCGCTCCTTGGCTCTGCGTTCTTTTCTTCCCATAGCCGCCTCCTACTCTACCAGGTGGCTTACATCCTCAATATTCAGGATGTTTGCGTCGTGCAATACCAGGCTGCTGCCAATTCTCTCCGGAGTGCCGTAATACTCAACAATTTCTTTGCGGCTTCGATCATATACCAGCACGTTTTTTGGTAATCTGCTCAGCTCCTCTACCTGCTTTTGCAGGCTCAGGCACATCAGGCCTGCGCTGATCACAATCGTCCAGACTGCTTTTAATATTCCCGCTGCCTTTTTTCTCATGCTTGCTGCTCCTTTCTGTTAGAGCCAGGCTTCCACAATTTGCAGGCTGTCCTGTTCTATCCGATTTACGATCCGCATCCGCTCCGGCTTTGCCTCTCTTATGTCCTCTAATGTGTCCGCCAGGGCTATCAGGTGCGTACTTTTCCGGCCATCAAACAGGCGTGCCACAAAAAGACCCGGATAGTCTTTCGGATCCTCATACACGACTATCATAGGCGCCCCCTGTGGCATCACTGCCCGGATTAATCTCATGTTAAATTGTGTTATTACCTGGTCCTCTGTTCTCATTTTTCGTTTCTCCTCCTGCTATTTTGTCAATTATTTGCAGGTACTGGAGGCCATAAAAACCGCCTGTATCAACTTCCCAGTCTGGAAGCAAATCTTCTGCCTTTGCGCTGGCTGTTCCCGGTGTCTCCCAGGTCCATCCATACTGCTGCACAATGGCAATTTCTTTTTGCTTTGTTTTCTTGTGTCTCTCCCGACAATCGCGAGCTGCTTTCCAGAAGCTCCACGGTACCATAAAAAACCGATTCATGCCAAAACTTACGGCCACAAAAGCAAGTTGCCTGCCCTCTCCCTCCATCCATGCGTCTAAATACTCCGCCTGGTGGTCCTGGACGGCCGAGAAATCAATTCTAGCTCCCTGGGTGTGCTTTGCCTCGACCGCCACTGGGATGTCCCGGAAACGGCCCAAATAATCCACACAACTCTTGCGTTCTACCTTGCAGTTTGCAACTTGGCCATGTGCCCCGCGGAGCGGTATAAACTCCGTGGGGACCTTGTGCATGACTGCTATGCCTTTGGCCTGGTATTTCTCGTTTGCAAAATTGATAAAATCCTCAAATGGTTTGCCGCGGTTCGCCTTGCTGGCGTCCCTCCTGTATGTACCAGAATCCCATGCCATTGATCACGCCTCCTTTTCTGCGAAATCGTCCGGCATTGTGTCCAGGATTCTCTTTAATTTAAAAATTGTACCGTTGCCGATTCCATTGCCGGATCCGGTCTTTTTTTTCAGCTCCTGGAGGAATCGCTCAACCGCTGCTTTTCCTCCGGTGCTTTTGCCCTTAATGGCCTTTACTGCATTTTCTGCATTTTTTCTGGCCTCTGCTTCCGCTTTGTTGGCTTTTGCTTTGTACTTAGCGACCTCAGCCTCCAACTCTTCGATTTCTGCCTTATGTACGGCCTCCTGGTCTTTAGCTGGCCCCGCCTGTTCTTTCTGGCTATTCACATAATCAACCAGCTGCTGGTCTGTCATTTTACGGAGCTTAGTGGCTTCCCTGTGCGTTTCTCGCTCCTGCTGTGTCATTCTACAACTCTGTTTTTTCATGTTCTTTCTCCCTCTGACTTTTTTCATAACATTTATCACACGCGAACCGGTTTCCTTTTCCGGATACGCTGATCACAATCGGTATTCTGTTCATGGCCAAATGCCGGCCACAAATAAAACAGGTCTTAAATCCCTGTGTTGGAACTCCCAGGCGTTCCCGCTGCTGTATAAATTCGCCCACCGTGCAGTCAAATACGCCTGGGTAAAATTCTACGTTGTACGTTCTTTTGGCCGTTACTGTCTTTGTATACTCCATAGCTCAGTCCTCCCTCTTTCCTTTCGGGTGCTTCCGGCCAGTCTGCCCTTTTGGTCGCCTCTTGCTTCTGCCTGGGTGCTTTGTTATCCGCTGCGGTTGTTGCGGCTCTGGTTTGTGTTCTGGCTGCTTTTTCTTGCTTCCTGCATCCAGGAGTAGCAACGCCCCGCATATGATCAGGACAGCCAGGGCGACCAGCTCTAAAACAAAAATTATTGTTGTCAATGGTTCTTCCTCCTCAATGTCCGCTCCGCAACATGCAAAATAACAATTCTGTCATGGAGCGTTTTCTCGGTCCATAGCGGCACGGTAATATG
Source organism: Blautia acetigignens (assembly GCF_025566865.1). Classification (NCBI taxonomy): domain Bacteria; kingdom Bacillati; phylum Bacillota; class Clostridia; order Lachnospirales; family Lachnospiraceae; genus Blautia; species Blautia acetigignens. The sequence goes on along the minus strand of NZ_JAOQJM010000005.1, from coordinate 65,021 downwards.
ACCGCCAGTTTCCACTGTCTTACCTCTGCGTCTAACGGTGTGGGTTTCTCAAATTCGTCTGTCGCCTCCGCCCAGTCCGGTATTGCAACCATTACGCCGAAGTAGTTGGAGGATTCTGGAAACTGTTCACGCATGTGTTTGGAAAATTTCCCGCTGCGTAAATCCGGTAAAATATCCTTGTAGCACTCCATTGTGGTTACAATATAGTTTTTCTCTCCCAGGAAGTTTAGGCCGTTCCCACTGTAAACATCTTCTTTGCAGCTCTTTATCTCGTAACAGGTAAATATGCCCTTTTCTATCCCGGATATGGAGCACTGATCAGCTGGGGAAAATTGCATGTAATCAACTCTTTTTGCTTCTCGTCCCCATGGGTCAATGCTTACCTCACTGGCCCAGTGCTTCCCAGCTCCTCCAAAACGTGTGTTTATAAGTAACTGGCCGAGGAACTTTGTTGTTTCCTTTCTGTCCATCTTCACACCACCCTCATAAATCTCTCGCGGATCCGGTCAGCCCAGGTACTGTTGCGAATTGTAGTTCCTGCCACGCGGTACCTGCTGCAGGTTTCGACGGCCATGCCGCCGTATTCACATTCTGGAAACGCCGTCACAAAGCCGGGGAGGTTTGGGTCTACTGGTATGCAATATTCACATGTGCAACACCATTTCCCTGCCAGCGCTTTCTCATGCAGCTGTCTGGCTTGCTCCTCCATCTTCTTGTTGTATTCCGGATCCAGACCAAAAATCTGTTGTATCTTGTTCAAAACAATCTCCTTTTCTTTTTCTTGCCGCCGTTCCTGGCCATGATCCCGCCGTGCATTTTTAACCAGTTGTTTGTAATTCTCATGCCGTACATAAGACTTAACACATCCAGGTGGCCGATCTGCAGCTTGCCCTCAATAGTTCCGGTTGTGTTCCTGGTGACCGTTGCCACCGATTTTGTCGGGACTTCCGCTGTTACCTGTACGCCCCACTCAACAATGCCGCTGTCAATGTCGGCAAGTTTACGGCCATCCTTGGTATATAAAGCTCCGCTTTTAAAGTTCATGCTCGCTTTTCTCACGCTTCCGCCTCCCGTCTCACGCCTCGGATACCCAGGCTTCCGTTGTACCCTGCTGTTTTCAGGTCTTTTTTCATGGCCTTGTATTCTCTATCCAGTGCCGCGCCGGTTGCTCTGCTTCTCAACATTACGACGCCATCTTCCAGCGTCGCGTCTTTACCCTGTTCGATCAGGTGTTTCACTGCCTCATACTTGTCCATTTTCCTGCGCCTCCAATATCTTCCGGGATTCTGCCACCGCCTGGCGATCCACATCATTGTTGTGCTGGTTCTTATCGTGTCCCTTTACCCATATAAACCGGATACTGGTAAATTTCTGCCGTTCCCTCATAAGTTTCCGCCAGAGGTCCCGGTTCTTTTTCATAGCAAAATGGCCGTTCATGGTTTCCACCACATAGTTGCTGTCTGAATACACTTCAACCGGTATCGTTTTATCAGTTATACTTTTCATAGCTTCCAAAACCGCCTGCATTTCCATACGGTTGTTAGTTTCTCCTATCGCTCCGCCGGACTTCATGCGAGCCTGGCCTTTATACATCAGCTTGCAGGCCCAACCGCACCCGGAACCAGGGCGACCGTTGCTCAGGGCGGAACCGTCGGTGTAAACGGTTATTTTATCCATTGTCCCGTCCCTCTCCAGCTCCGTTTGCGTACTGTTCGAGCTTGTCTCTCATTCCCAGGCGCTGCACTGCGGCCACCAGGCCGTATGCCAGGCGTACCAGGTCAAACGGTTTCACGTTCAGCATTTCAACCGATAAATCGTCGCTGCCCTTTTCCAGGTCCACACAACACCCGCTTTGAATTTCCTTTGTGCTGCCGTCACTGTATCTCACTGTAATGCCGGCAATATCACGGCTCTTTTCTTCTCCCATGACTCTCATTCCTCCGTTTCTTTTAACTGTCTAATTTTCGCTTCCAGCGGTATTGCAGCATATTTATTTTTGGGGTATCTCTGATACTCAGCTCTAACCGCTTCGCGATTGTAAAGGTTGTCGTATTTCATTGCTAATCGAAGCGAAATGTCAGAACCTTTTCCCGTTAATGTAATTTCGGACTTGTCCATATATTCAAAAAATATTTTCCACATGCTGCTCAATCCTTTCTTTTGCAATCTGGTAATATTCCGGATCCAGCTCTATCCCTACAAATTCCCGTCCGGTATTCAGGCAGGCAACGCCGGTGCTCCCAGCTCCCATGCAGTTGTCCAGGACTGTCTCTCCTGGGTTCGTGTAGGTCTTGACCAGGTATTCCAGCAGGTCCACGGGCTTCTGCGTCGGGTGTAGGCGCTTGGACTTGTCCCCGGTGCTGTATTGCAGCACATCCACCGGATACCGGTCCGTGGAGTCATATGTATAGTTTCTTTCCTCCCGGCCATAGCAGCTGCTGCCGTCCGATTCCCTGGTTCCGTATGCCGTCGCTGTCTTTCTCTGGTGCCCGTGCGTCATTTGCGGGTTATAGGTCGGCGGCTTCCGGTAAAATATTTCTATGTTTTCGTGGGTTCTCAGTGGCATTTTCTTGGCGTTCATAAATCCGCTGGGCTGTGTTTTTCTCCATATCCATTCATAGCGGTACATGGCTTTGTTGCTGCTGATCAGCTCTGTGGTAAAAGGTTGTGCGCTAAAAAGTGCAATGGCGCCGTTTTCCTTTACCACTCGCCGGTACTGTTCCCACAACTCCTGCAAGTTGATCGGAGCGTCCCACCGGCAGCGTGTTGTGCCATATGGCAGGTCACTCAGTACCATGTCAATGCTGCTGTCCGGGATCCGGTTCATAAGTTCCAGGCAGTCGCCTTGTAATAGTGTTGCTTTGCTCATTAACAAGGCCCTCCCTCTGCTCCATGGAATGCTCCGGCCGGATACATCCACGGGCCATCAACAAAAATGTCTGCTGTTTCAAATTCTCCGCTTACCAGGCTATGCAGTGCCTTGGCGTCTCCGTGGTATACGCAAGACTCCGCGTCTCCCACAAAGCTATCCAGGTCCTTTTTATTGTCCAGGGTAAAGCCGAGGATTTCTTCATCTTTCTTTAAAAGCTCGTATTCCTCCGGCATTATTTCCCGAATTCCTGCAAACAATGGCGGCGTTGAGAATATGCACATTGCACAACTGCACCGGTTCCAACCGGCTCTATAACACGGGTGTGGGTTTACCTTGTGGCGTTTCAATACTTCCCACACGTCTTTTTCCGAGTAATCAATAACCGGGCGCCACTGGTGTACCAACCTGTGGGCTTTGGTTGTGGCATTGGTTCTGTGTATTTCCATTTCATTGTACTTGGAGCGCCCTGCTGATTCTCCGCGGCGTTCTCCGGAAACAACCAGTATTTTTACATTCTTGCTGGTCTTATCCAGGTTTGCTGTAACACTGTCCTGCACGACGGCTTTCAAGTTTCCACTGCACCAGCGGCCTTGATGGGTTCCGCCCTTGGCCGGGAACTTCTGGCGTTTCTCGCCTATTTCTTCAAGCTCTCCCAACTGGCTCAGGTTGCTCATAACAGAATCTGCAACCATAATTTTCAGATATGCACTGCACCAGCGGCGGCTTAAATCTCCCGTTTTCGCTGGGAACTTCATTCTGTAACCGTATTCTTTGAGCTTCTCCTCCATTTCCTCGGTGGCGCTCTCTTTCAGTTCCCGGCACTGTATGTATTTCCTGGATAACTTGCACCGGCATATCTCCCCGGTGTCCGGGTCCATCCACTCGACCGGTTCGCTTGCGCCGATCCTGTAAAGCTCTCCAAAAAATCCATTTACCCGCCACGATAACCTCAGCGGTACCTGCTCAGCTTCTGCAAATGCTTTTACATAATTTTGTGTACAGCGCCAGTCCATTCTCCGGGATGGGTGCCCGCCGTCTATGTCGTGGTGCCATAGCTCAATTTTTTCTTTCGGCACGCCCAACTCAATGAGTTTGTAATAACATGCTATGCTGTCTTTTCCACCGGATAATAAAACCGCGATCATGTCGTACTCTTCCAGGGGGAGAAGTTCTTCCAGGCATATTTTTTTCATGTGTTCGGAGTCCTGTCGGCCTGGCACTCTCGGCTTTATCCGTATGCCCTGCCCGTATATCGGCGCATCTTCATGGCCGTATATAACAGGAGTGTCCTTTGTACAATCCAGGTCTTTTATATATCCTGTGTTCTCCATCAGCGCGCCCTCCAACTCTCCCACGTCATATCAATCCCGACGCATGTCTCTTTCAGGCGGTCCAGGGTTTTCTCTGCGTTCCTGCTGTCTCCGCTCTCCGGAGTCATACGCTGCACCAGCTCCGGGCCGCTGTAATTTGTTGTGATGATCGTCGGCATATATCCCTCATACCTGGCGTTTATAATGGCAAATATCTTGCTCACGCCCCACTCCGTCGGCTGCTCGCTGCCTATGTCGTCAATGATCAGGAGCGGCACATCCTCGTACTGGCTCAGGATGTATGCTTCGTCTACGTCACTGCCAGCTGCCTTGTATGTTTCCCGGATCCTGTCCAGCAGGTCAATCATGGTCATGCAGATGCAGGCCGTTCCCTCACTGATCAGCTGGTTTGCAATGGCCGCTGCCAGGTGGGTCTTTCCGGTACCATACCCGCCTGCCATAAACAGGCCGTTGCGCTCAATCTCCGGCGGCGTTACGTGGTTGCGGTCGTTCTTGACTGGGCGCATACGCTGGAAGTTGTCGGCGTACTTCTTTGCCTGGGTGTATGCCTGGCGGCGTCCCTGGGTGTCCTGGACAAAATTCTCAAAACGTCTGTTCTGGAATCTTGCTTTCATGCCGCTGCGCTCCATCATACTACGGAACCGCTGCATTTCTTCCTCCCTGGCTTTCTGTTCTGCCTCAGCTGCCTTGCGGGCCTCTTCCTTTGCATCCCAGTCTTTCCAGAAGTCCTGCGCCTTGCTGCATGTGCAGCGCTCCGGGCGACTCTTCCATATGATCACATGTCGCGGCGCTACCGGGCTAACCAGGCCGTAATATTCCAGCTTTCTGCCACAATACTTGCAGCTTACTGTTTCCGGTACCGGCTCCGGCACGCTGTACCCCTCTCTCAGAGCTTCCGCGGTGCTTATGCTGTACTTGTCCGGCTTAGTAGTCTCCGACTGTGTGGAACCCTGCTGTATGGCTTCCTGCGGCATTGCTGCCATTGTTGCTGTGCTCATTTACGCTTACCTCCTCGCTTATATCCTCCCAGCGTCCTTGATTCAACCAGGTCAACGGCATAGGCACATACCCGCGTTTCCAGTCGCTGCTCTGCTTGCTTACCTCAATGGCGTGGAGTATATGCTCAGTCATTTCCTCGTCTGGCTTGATCAGCTTCCACTTCTTCCAGCACGCCGGTTTTGCTCTCTTCCGCACTGCCGGAAAGGCGTCCCAAAATCTGCAAAAGCTCTTTTCCAGCGGCGTCTTGGCTGTTTTCCAGTCAGGACTCTGCTGTCTTTTACCTGGCTTTGCCTCTTCCTCGTTGTCAAGCTCCTCCGGTTCCGGGGCGGTCTGTTGCTCGGCAACGACCGTATGTTTTTTAGTATCAGGTATCAGAGAATCCGGTATCAGAGAATCAGCAGGGCTTTTCTTGTGCTGTTCTTGTGTTTGCACTGTACTTGCACCGTGCATGTATTGTGTTTTTGTGTTTTCCTGCTCTTTTTCGGTCTGATAAGTCCGGAGGTCTTGGCTGTTTTCAGCTGTTCCCGTGCGCCCTTTTACGTGGATTCCTGCCACAACGCCTAGGCCCATATCCTCGCCGGGTGCAGGTATTACACTGGCCTGCTCTTTACAGTGCGGATTCTGGTGTTTCAAGAAGTTTATTACCTGTATGTATTTCTCTCCTGCGATCTCGTATCGCTGTATAAATCCGTTGTCATTCAGCTGCTGCAGCATGGTGTCAACATCATCTGCAGTCACATCATCATAGCCCAGCAGCTCCTTTTTTATCCGCTTGGGGCGGTCCTGTAAACGCCCCTCACGGTCCGCCAGGCACCACAAGCCTATAAATAATAGGCGGGTCAATGCCGGCAGTTCTCCCAGGATTTCATTGTCAAAAAATCCAGGCTTAATGTTCCTTGCTCTTGCCATTGTTCAGACCTCCTTTAGCACAAGTACACTTCTTTGCCTGTCAGGGCCTGCACGCGCCGCTTGAAGTCTGCGGCCTGGCTGTTGTCATTGCTCAGGTGTAACAGGTAAACCTGCTGCAGCCTGCTTAAATCAAACGATTCCAGCGTTTTTATAACTGTTTCAATGTTCATGTGCGAGCCTATGGTTCTTTTGGCTCTGGCAGCATGTATACGGCCCTCTTTTACGTTCTGCTCCATTGTCTCAGGGTCGTAATTGGCTTCCATCATTATGTGAGTCAAGCCTATAAAGGTATATTTGATGTAAACCGTATCAGTAAAGTAAAGTACCTTTTCCCCGGTCACTGTGCTCCGGATCAGGAAGCCCAGTGGCTCCGGTACGTCATGCTCAACATCAAAGGGAAGTACCTCAAACGTTCCTGCATGGAAGCTTTCCAGTGCTCGCACCGTGCAAATTCGGTGCCCGGTTAGGTTTGCCATGTCTGCTGTTCCCTGGCTGGTGTAAATATTCACGCCCATGCGAGCCAGCGCCTTTGCAGCTTTTACATGATCCCCGTGGCCATGTGTCACAAGACAGCCACTCAACTGTGACACCTTATAACCACATCCGGCTTGTATCTGTGCCAGCGGGATCCCCGCATCCAACAGCAAACTGCTTTGCCCGTCACTTATGTAATAGGCGTTGCCGCTGCTGCCGGATGCAATAGGGTTAATCAGCATTAAAACGTTGGTCCTGCTGCGCGGGTTGCTGTGTTGCGTGCCGCGGTGGTGTTACGTGCAGGCTGTGGCTGCGCCTGCTGCTTTGTAGGGTTTCCCAGGTCAAGAGCCTGCTGTCCTCCGTCGTCGGTCAAAAAGGCCGGCTGTGCTGGCTTCTGTGGTGTTTCCTGGGCTTCCGTGTCAATTACAACCTGGTTTGCTTCTGCATCGATCACTTCCTGGGTTTCCATCTGCGCCAGTCTGATCTCCTGCATACGCATGTACTCATAGGCGTCGTCAATCTTTTTCGGATCCCTTGGCATGTTCTTGGCGCTGTAAACCTCACGCTTTACGGTCTTGAGACACATTTCTTCAAACCAGCCCTCTGTTTCAACTTCCACTTTCTGGCCTTTCTCCCAGGCTGTTTTTTTGCCTCCCCAAAACTCTCCGGAAGCCTTTTCCGGCTTACGTTTTAAAATATCTTTCAGGGTCATGATGATCAGCTTGTTCTTGGTCGGCTCCGTATACTCAATATAGCCAAATCCTCCAACGATTCCCCCGCGGTCAAATGCGTTGTTGATCTCAAAATCATAGCTTTCAACTCGGTTTTCTCTGTTCTTTTTCAGTGGCTTAAAGGTATCTGTGCTGTAAACCAGCTCTACGGTAACGGATACCGGCTTTTCCAGTGCGTACTTTTCAGCAATGTACTGGATTCCGTTATATCCAGGCATCAGGTTGACCACGTACATCTTTGTGCCGGTTCTGGTTGCGCGATTGTTATCTTTAAACGGGATAGCGCTCAGGTGGTTGTCCTGCATCATATCCAGCCCCATGCGAGCATAGTGCACAACGTCCAGCGCCAGGGCGTTCAGGTCTACCGTGTTCCAGTTGATCGGATCCGGATTGTCCCACTTGTGATCCTTGTTATTTTCATTCTTGCTTACGCGCTTCTCCTCGGCCATCTTTAATGCTCTGTCAGTCGCAATAAAATAACCCTGGATCAGCTGTCTCTGGTAATCAGTTACCTGGATGCTTCCGGCCACGTTGCTGCCGAACTCCTTTAAAACCTTGTTTGTAAAAGCCTCGCTGTTGCTCAGGCTCTCTGTTTTCTGTACTGTCATTTCGTTTGCCATGTTCTACTCCTCCATATTCTTAAATAAATCGTCAAAGGTCATTTGTCCGGGTATCGGTTTCTTTTCATCTTCCTCAGCTTGTGCCTTTGCAGCGCACTGGCAACCATACCCTTTTTCTACTGCTTCCGCGCTGGTCAGGAGTCTGCCGCACCGCTTACACCTGCGGGCGCGGATTGTAAAAATTTCGCCGTCCATTAGTTGCCTTTCGGTACTTTCGTCATAAACACAATGCTTTTCGTGTTCTTGCGGAAAGTATCTGCAATATTTCCTGCGCCAGGTACCGTTTTCTTGTAGGTACTCGCCAGTTCTTCCAGTGCGGCAATGATCAGCGGTGCCTCGTCCGGGTCCAGTGCTCCAACCTCTGTATTAAACAGGTTTGTCCAGTAATTCATGCCGTTAGTTAATTCCTTGTTAAATTCTCCAAAATCCTGCTTTTCTACGGCTTTCTTAAAACCATTCATTAAAAACTGCGGGTGTACTCTTGTCATGCTCACTTGTCTCCTCTCTCAAATCTCAGGGTCTTGTCTGGTTCGGATACCACCAGGCGGATAACCTGTGTTTCTGTATGTGTCAGCTTTGTAACAGACTCCGCATTGTCCACAAAGACCGGAAGCTCTACGCCGTAATACTCGGCCAACGTGTCAATCAGTTCCAGGCCTGCATTGATACGTGCTGCGTTGTTCGCGCTCTTAAATGGCACCAGGCCAGTTTTACAAGGTACCAGGGCCTCACAATCGTCTGCAATGCCGCCGTTCTGCTGTTCGATAAACAACCGGAAACGCAAGGTTTTAAAGCGGCTGTTGATTTTCTCGTCCAGGAGCTTTGTTTTCGCTTTTACAAACTGCTCGCAAAGGTAAATGCCTTTCTGAAGCTGCTCATATTTCGCTGCCAGCTCCTCCTCTTTCTTTTCCAGCTGGGTGATTCTCTCGTCCTGTTTCTTAACCATTGCCAGCTGTGCCTTTTTGCTCTGTTCAGCTTCCAGGCGAGCGTCCAGTTCTTTCAGCTGTCCGCTCAGCACATTGTCTGCCTCAGCAGCTGCCGCTCTGACATCTTTCAGTTTTTCCTGCAGGCTCTCAATCTGCTCTGTAAACTGCCTGTACTCGGCTGTGTCCTTATAGTCCGTTGTTGCAAGTACCGCTTTTTCAGCTGTTGCCAGGTTCTGCGCTGTTTCTGCTTTCTTCTCTTTCAGTTCCACCAGGCGAGCGTCCAGGGCTTCAATTTCGTCCTGCTCTTTCTTAATCATGCCGCTGCTGCACTCTGTCATGCCGCGCTTGTTGATTGTTTCCAGGTTCTGTGCCTTGGCTGTATTGAAGTTTTCCTTTGCTTCCTCAATTTGCTCTGCCGGAAGCTGCTGGCCGCATGTCGGGCAAATCTCCGATCCGGTCCATTCCTTTTCATTTTCCTCATTCCACTCCGCCAGGAGCTGCTCTCTTCTGCGGTTCAGGCGCTGGATTTCGTTTTCATGCTCGCGCTTGTCCTGCTCGGTGTGCATGATATCCGTTTCAATGGTACTTGCCATATAGCGGAGGTTGCTGATCCGCTCGTAGGCTCCTTTGTTTGCCTCGGCTTCTGCTCTCACATGTTTGGCCTCTCCGGCAGCTCTCTGGCTTTCCAGTTCTGCGATCTGCTGTCGGATGGTTGTTGTCGCTCCGGATTCTCTGGCAGCCCTCTGGCTTTCCAGTTCCCGGCGCTTCTCTTTAATCTCTGCCATGGTGTTGTCAATGGTCTGTGCATCCAGGCCCGCAACGTCCGGCTTTGCTTTCTCTGCCTCGTCAATACGCTGCGGGATGTCGTCCAGTTCTTTGTCTGTCAGGTTCTTCTCCTTTGCGGCAATGGCTCTGTATTCGTCCACGGTATAATAATTTTCTGCCTTTCCAGGCTTGCGGAGCATTTCCGGAAGTTCTCTCAACAGGTCGCCCTGGCTCTCAATAACCTCATTAAAATCCGCATCCCCGCACACCTGTAACAGGATTTTGCGGCGGTCTGCTACTTTCATGTTTTCCAAAAAGTAGTTGTAAGAGGTCAGCATCTTTGCCAGTTCTTCATCATGGTAAATTTCCAGCAGATTCTTTTTAAACTGGGTTTCGCTTACCGGTACCCCGTCCATGCTGTAATCTGTTGTGTGTCCGGATAACACTGGCTGCGGGTTTCCTTTAATGGTCTTGTAAACTTCGTGGTAATCTTTTTTCAGTACCATTTCTGAACCGTCTGCCAGTTCCACGGTCATTTCCACGCTATGGTGCAGGTTATGGCTGCCGGTGGTTTTTGGTGTGTAGTTCTTTTCTGTGGTGCTCGGCTTGCCGTACATCAGCCAGGTAAAGGCATTGTATACGGTGCTCTTGCCGGTTCCGTTATCGCCATAGATCGCGCTGCTTTCGCCCTGCGGGTCAATTTCCAGTTCTTTCACGCCCTGGAAGTTTTCCAGTCTCATTTTCAATATCTTCATGCCTTAGCTCCTTTCATGCTCTGCACGGTCGCTTTCATGGCCACCGCCATATTTTTCAGTTGTTCATGCAGCTTTTCAAATGTCTCCGGCTCAATGCCTGTGAAGCTGATCCCGTCGCCCTCGTACACATCCGTAACAAAAAGCACGTTCCCAACAATCCGCTGGCCATGCTGGTCAACTCCGTACAAATAGCTGCCGATCAGGTTTGTCTCATTGTCCTTGAGCAGTCCCTCCTCGTCGATCAACATGCTCACGCACTTGCTATTGCTTCTTTTTACGTGGTTGCTGTGTCCCAGCTCGTTGTACAGTCTTACCGGCATAACGTGCTCGATCATGTCGCACCCGTTCCCGATCAGCTCGTACAATGCTCGATTTTGTTCTCTCATGTTTCCCTGCGGAAAATCATGTACAGTAACTTCTAAATCTGTGCTAACCTTAATAATTTTGCTCATTTACGATTCCTTTCTCTCATGCTATAATAAGCACAAGCGGTTATTTGATAACTGCGGGTTTCATGCCTCGGACGCTTTGGTCGGTGTCACCGGGGCATTTTCTTTGCACAATTCCATAAAAGCAAGGCTAAAAATTTCCCAGCTCAACGCTGCCTTTGCCTCCTGGATCAGCTGCTCTCTGTAATATGGTTTGCGGCGTTCTCCGTTCGCATCCCCGTATCTGCTTATTATGTACTGCAGCTTTCTGTCTGCGCGTTCCTGCGCTTTCTGCTCAATACTCTCCTCCATTGTCCTCAATAGCTTCTGCCTCCTGTCTTGCTTCTCTCAGGCCAATTTCACGGCCCCATAAAAACATCATTGCCAGTGCCGGAAATACTAAAACCTCGCCGCCCAGGCCTCCGGTTCTGCTGTCCATCACTGCAAACACCATAAGCCCGATCTTTACCAGCGCGCCCCCGGTCAGGATCATTGCTCCCAGGTTAATGCCTGCCGCAATACATCTTTCCAGCTTTACGCGGCGCTTGATGGCTTCCTTTCTCGGTGCCAGCTTTTCCTCAACTACAAAGACCTCTGTTTCTCTGTGCATTACTGTCTTTCTTGTCATGTTGTTCCTCCTTATACATCCAGCAGCGTTTTCTGCTCCGGTTCCTCAGCTTCTGTTCTCTGTGCTGCCTTTCCGATGATCGTCTTGGCTCTGTCCTTAAATGCCTCAATCTCTTCCAGTGGTACGTTTACCGCTGTGACCATTCCCTGGCTTGTGTTGTCCGGGCTTACCACTGCAATATCCACAATGTCGCCAACCTCAACCGGTGCCGGTGTGTAAAATGTGTACTCTCTTCCGGATGGCTGTCCGGCTCTTAAATATTTGAGCTTAATTACGTTTGTTTTCTCCATCTTCCTTGCCTCCTGCTTTTCTGTATTTCATAAATGCCTTCCAGTCGTCGCTTAATACCAGCGCCGCGGCCTCGCATATAATGACATGTTTTACAAGTTCCAGGCTGTCCAGCTGTGCGTTTTCAGCTCCTGCAAATCCCTTTTTCTTTGTGTACCCGATCAGGGTATCAACTGCCTGCTTCAATGCTTCCGGGTTGCTTTCCTGGTGCTCTAAAAACTTCCATGTGTTATCTGCCATCAATACATCCTTTCTTCCAGGTACCTCCTGGATACTCGGCCGGCTGTTACAATCTTGCCTTTTGCTTCCAGCTCTTTATTTAGCTGTCGCATAATCTTGTATGCGTGGCTTTCTGATATATCCAGCATGGCTGCCACGTCTGCCACTCTCAAAAACTTAGGTGGTTCTTTTGTAGCTGCTGCCGTTCTTCCCATGCTCCTGCACCTCTTTTCTTAATCCGGATACCCTTTGCGGGCTTCAATCTTTTCTATGGCGGCCAGCATTTCATCAACCTTTTGCCGGGCTTCTGTAAACCGTCTTTTTATTTCCGGTACCATTTCAAGCTCCTCCGGTGTTATTACCCCGTCCTCAACAATCTCTGCAAATTCTGTGAGGGCGTCTTGCATGTCGTCCATGTGTCTCCTCATTCGGAGCACGCATCTTTCTGGCGGCATGTCGCTGATCTCCGCGATTCTGTCTTTTCCCAACGGGCACTCATTAGCACAATACCAGGCTCTCAATTCCGGCTCCGCGTATGCGTCAGCCATAAGTGCCACAACCGTGTTTGGGGTTTTTGTTATGTCCAGCTCGTACTTTTTCAGGCTGTCCTCTGTAACCCCTGGCAAGTAGTCAACAACTCCGGCTCTCGTCAAGAGCTTTTCGTTGTACTTTGCCGCTTTCAGTCGTGCCTGGCAGTACCTGTTGCCCGCCGCTTTTGTTACTCGGCTTTGCATTTATTCCTCCTTTTTCCAGTGGTATCATATTCTTAAAGCATGAACTTAATCTGGAAAAAAAACCGCCAATTTTTCTAAATCTGTCATATGCAGAAAATCTGCGATTTTATTTGCGGTTCCTGTATCAATGGCATACAGGCCTACTTCCATAGAGCAGTAACAGCTTTTGCTTTTATAGCCAATAGCCTCCGCCACTTCTGCCTGTGTCTTGCCTCGATTTTTCCGGATTTCTCTCAGTAGTTCAAGGTTTGCACGCTCTTTACTCATTCTTTTCAGCTCCTCTCGCATTCTTGTTTTGAGATTCTATTTTGTTTTTAATCTTTGTATTGCGAACCTCTTAACTGTAAGATACATCTTATTTTAAGAACTGTCAAGCGTTATTTATCTTGTTTTAAGATATTTTTATAGTGCTATTGGATTTTCATGGCGAATATGGTACATTATTCATAATAGTTCATGTTTTAAGAACTTAATAAGGAGGTAGCGTTATGGCTACTATGCAAGAAAGAATTAGAAAATTGCGCGTTGACGCCCATCTTACTCAGCAGGAACTTGGTGCCGTCTTAGGTGTTGCAAAAAATACTATTTCTCAATACGAAACCGGGCGGAATGCTCCTAACGACGATATAAAAATAGCCATGGCAAACTATTTCAATGTTTCCATGGACTACTTAATGGGCAAAACAGATGTTCCAGGGTTTGATTCTCGCACTCCTCCGGTAATCGCAACAAAAGTTACTGAATCAGGTATAAACATGTTTCACACATACCTAGATCTGTCCGCTTCTAATCAATTAAAAGTAAACGACTACGTTCAAATGCTCAGCGAATGGGAGTCTGTATACAACGGCAAAAATGGTAAAAAATAATAGGAGGGCTACTATGAAAAAGAAATTATTATTTGTTTCCTTAACAGCAGTATCACTAACTTTATCTCACCCTATCGGTGTCATAGCCTCATCAGAAGTAAAAAACGAAACTTCTGATTCTGCCAATCAGAGCGAAATATCTTTTAGAGGCCTCCCTTGGTGGGGCACAAAGCAGGACACAGAAAAAGTTTTAGTTGAAAGCGGAGCGGAAATACTGTCCGCTGCTTTTGAAAATGATATTCTTCGAATGGGTGGGATAGACTTCATAAATACCACTTCCGGCAAGGACAGGGTTGATGGCGGCGGAATAGTAAGCCGATATTCCGGAATTGAAGTTGCAGGTTATAAACCTAGTGATACATATGCATGTTATATATACCAACTGAACTCCGATGGCTCCATCGACAAAACAAATGAAAACGCTTTATTTTACTTTGGCTGGTATACTTTCAGTTCTAACGACTACATTGACGGCGAGGGTGTTTATAATGATTTAAGTCAAAAGCTCACCTCTTTATACGGTGATGGCGAGGTTAATGATGAAAGTGATTATAACACAACCACAACTTGGCAAGACTATTCCAATAATCAAATCCGTTTACTACTTGGCGGCAAAACTAATGATGCTAAATATGTAACATTAGGTTACATGGCTGCGGACGCTGATTCAAAATTGGATGAAATGCAAGCATCCCTTAATGCAGAATCCGCATCTCAAGAAGCGCAACTACGCGAGGAAAACAAAAATAATACTTCTGGTTTATAAAAAATAGAAAACATTTGCTGAATATTCAAAAAATGCTCGCGGGCACCGGTCGGCTGCTCAGCAACGACCGTATGTTTTTTAGAATCAAGAATAGGGAATCAGGATTCAGGATTCAGCACGGCTTTTCTAGTGTCTGCATTGTACTTGCACCGTGCTTTAATTTTTAACATGGAGGTTCGTATGGAAAATTTAGAAATGCTTACGGGCACCTTTCCAGTTGCTCCGGATCAGCTGGCGCATGATCTGGCCGTCGCAAAGCTCATTAAAAGCGGCACGGTACCGGCCTCAGCTTCCGGCTATACTTATTATGGTGCCTATATTAAATATTTACGGGAATTTGAAACAGTCATAGCCAACCGCATCCCGGAGGAGTCCGAAAATGTCAGTGGCTAAAGATCCCAAAACCGGCAAGTGGTACAGCAAATTCAGGTACACCGACTGGACCGGTAAAAGGGTGCAAAAGAAAAAAACGGGCTTCATAACCAAACGGGAAGCCCAGGAGTGGGAACGCGAATTTCTTACAAAAGCGGCTGCATCTTGTGACATGTCGTTCGCTTCCCTGGTAGAGCTGTATATGGCAGATTGTAAAACCAGGCTGCGCGCCACCACCTGGGAAAATAAGCAGCACCTTATTACAAAAAAACTGCTGCCCTATTTCGGCAGCACACCAATAAACCAGATCACGCCGCTCATGATCCGCAACTGGCAAAACACACTTATGGAGCTGCGGCAGCCAAATGGTAAACCGTACTCAAAAACGTACCTCAAAGCTATCAACAACCAGGTTGCTGCCATTCTTAACTATGCCGTCAAATACTACGGCCTCCCAGGCAGTCCGGCGGCGGTTGCTGGCAGCATGGGAAAATCAAAAGCGGATACAATGCTGTTCTGGACCGAGGACGAGTTCAAAACTTTCATTCAGGCCATAGACAAGCCAACGCCATACTGCGCTTTTAATGTCCTGTTTTATACCGGCATCCGCGAGGGGGAATTGCTGGCGCTCAGCTTGTCCGACTTCGATTTCACTAATCAGGTGCTGCATATTACTAAAAACTTTGCAGTGGCCAATGGCCAGGAAGTCATTTACGAGCCAAAAACACCAAAAAGCAAGCGCGATATTACCCTGCCGGATTTTCTTTGTGCTATTGTTCAGGATTATGCTGGCCGGCTTCTGGAATACGATCCGGACGACCGGCTGTTTCCATTTACAAAAAGCTGGGTAAACTCCCAGCTCCGTGCCGGCTGTAAAAAATCCGGCGTCAAGAAAATTCGTGTGCATGATTTCCGTCATTCTCACGCCAGCCTGCTCATTCACATGGGCTTTCCTATCCTGGCCGTGTCGGAGCGCCTGGGACACGAAAAGGTACAAACCACACTTGAACTTTATGGCCATCTGTACCCGGATGTGCATGGTAATGTGGCCCAGCAGCTTCAGGACAGTGCCGCCGCTGATCTGTCTCCGGCAGCATGGCAAAATGCACAAAAAAGCCTATAATTTTGGAATGTGGTACACTTCTGGTACACTTGAACAAAACAAAAGCCCGGAAACCCTTATTTTTCAATGGTTTCCAGGCTTTTTGCAATTATTCAAACTCCTTTGCGGACAGCATTTCATGACACGCAAAGGCTGTTATTAGAGACTTACGCTTCGAACATGTGTTCTGATTTTGTACTTTTCGCACAGCTTATGAAGAAATAAACTCCAAAATAACTCCATTCTACTCTTTGTTATTTTGTTGTTCTTCTCTTGCGTACAGGAGATCCAATGCCTGACATACAACACCACTCATGCTCTGATAGTGTCTTTCTGCATACTCAACAAGTCTCTGTTTTTGTTCTGGAGTCACCCGTACTCGTATGTTTTCTTCTTTGCCATCTTTTGGTGTTTTTCTAGCCAAACATATCACTTCCCTTCCACAAGTACAGTTTACTACTGATTACTACAAAATGTCAATCTGTTTTTGTTATTTATATATATATTCCCTTGGACTAATCTTGAGATATCTTGGACTAGTCTTGGACTAATTTACTTCTCACTCCTGTAGATCTTTATCTACAATCTCCCAGTAACCATTCTTTGGAGATCCATGTCTTATAAGAATACCATACTCTTTTAACTTCTTAATATTGTTCTCAATATTTCGACTGGCAACCCCAATTTTTTCAGCTAACTTAACTGCTGATAATTGATGATCTTCTGAAAGTAACTTTATAATCTTTTGCTGTGTATCGTTGAGGTCTGTTCTCCACACTACCTCCGATGCTTCTCCGATGCTTCTCCGATGCTTCTCCGATGTTTCTCTGATGTTTTCTTTTTCATTTGTCATCGGAAATGAATTACGGAACAGCTCTACCCGAAACATATTATCGAATTCCTGAAATCTCGGCTTCAAAAGTCCATACTCTTCTGCTGCATTAAGGATTCTTTTTATTCCGCTTCCCCATGCCTCTACAAGTCCCATCTGACTGAATATATTGGCAATGCCTTTATTCCGGATCTTCGAATGACCATTCATGACTTCCTCATAAGTCAATCCGTTATATAATCCACCCGGAGAAGTCACCTCCAGTCTGTCATCATAAACTGCGACCTGAATACAGGATTCGTCTAACAGGTTACGGTGACAATGGGCATTAATAATCATTTCCCTAATTGCTTCCGGCGGTAGCTCATATTTCTCTTTTCGCACCAATCCATCAATCGTTGCTCCAAGCCGAATATTTCTCAATACAAAATCTACTGCTTCTTCGATTTGTGTGTAAATCGGTCCTGTAAATTCTCTCTTATCCAGAAACACTGCACGATCTGTTCCCTTGAATACCGCACATTGTGTTTTAGAAAATGAGAAATAATCTGATGTCAGCAATGCATAGGCATTCGTTGCCAGAAGCTGTCCCTCACTCTGCTTTAAGATTTTCCAGTTTATCAGCTGCTCTTTCTTTACAGAATGTTCTGACATTCCTGCTTTCTTCCGGAACTTTTCGATATCCAGACAAAGTTTCTCTGTTGCTTCCTCTGAAACAGGATAACCCACACAAGTAAGCTCATCCCATGAGATTCTGGCACCTTCCATTTCCAGCTCTTTTATCTTCTCTGGAAATGCCTGTCTTGATGTACCTGCTACACGGATATAAGTGCCATTATCTTTTCCCTTTGATTTCAGATAATATGGTCTATTCTTTCCTGCTTCTACTGATACAACAATAACTGTTTTCCCATTTACCGTCTGCGGCTCAATATCAGGAATGATCTGCGGCACACAGGAATCAGAAACTGCATTGGCAATTCCATCCATCAGCTGAAACAACACATCATTTTCCACACCAACAATCTGGTGTGTTTTATCATCTACTCCAACAATCAGCTTGCCACCTTGTGTATTGGCAAAAGCTACGATTGTCTTCATGTACTTTTCACTTTTATCAGGTAAGGATACCTTGTACTCAATATTTTTCGATTCCCCGGAAAACATAGTATCTTCTACCATTCTTTCACTCCTACTCTATACTCGCACCACTGGTACGAATAATTCTATTTCCAGAGCAATCTTCTCTGGATCATTAACACTATTATACGTTCTATTCTTCTTTTCTATCAAGCAAGAAAACAAAACAGTTCATTTCTTCTTACCATTTTCTTCTGTTCTTTTTTGATGCCAGATAAAGTCTCGTCATCTCATCCATGAAAATAGTTTTGTCCTCATTGGTCATAGTTCCACTGGCAAATAAAGCAGCTACCTGTTCAAGAATCTGCCTTGCCTGTTTAGCACCAGCATATTCACTTGGCTCATCATTACCCAAGCACACGGTTTCATTATCATTCATAAGATAAGAAACCTGACACTGAAATGCATCTGCCAGTTTTTGATATAAACTACTCTGCTTCGGATATCGTCCTTCAACTTCCCAAGATCGAATTGTTCTATGAGAAACGCCCACCATATCACCCAGCTTTTGTTGAGTCATTTTTTTCTCTTTTCGCAACTTCCTAATTTTATCACCAAATGTTGTCATAAGTATACATCTTTCTCCTATGAGTTTTGTACATGCTTTATTTTTCTAACCACAATAAAAGTATATCATTATGCAAATAAAAAGAGAACCCGACATCACAAGCAAATTTGATGATGCGGGTTCCCTCTTTATAGATCAATACCTTTTATTTTTTCATCTTATGATCCGATGGCAATCTCACTTCTTAATGACAACTGTGGCTTCCACATCCATGCTCGCCACATGTATGTCCTTCCCCGTGGTTGTGCTCATGATGAGAACATTTCACATCCGGATTATACTCAAGTGTTTCATTGATAAAAGCTTCTACTGCTTCATCCGCATCTCCGGAAACTCCTCCGAAAAGCTTGATGCCTGCTGCCGCTAACGCTGTCTGTGCGCCGCCTCCAATTCCGCCACAAATCAAAACGTCTGCATTCAATGCATTAAGAACTCCTGCCAATGCGCCATGTCCACTTCCATTCGTATCTACTACTTCTGAATGTACTACTTTTCCTTCCTCTACATCGTAAATCTTAAATGTCTCTGTGTGTCCAAAGTGCTGGAAAATCTGTCCATTTTCATATGTTACTGCTATTCTCATGATACCTTCTCCTTTTTCTGCTGCATATTTTTTGTAAATTTCCTGTTTGTAACATCCTCCAAAGCTGCAGTTGCCGCTCTGACCGTCACAGATTCTGAAATCTCCGCCCTCAATTTTGAGTGGATGCCCGTCGATAAGTGCATCTGCGATCTTTTTCCTGGCGATCTCGTAAATTCGCTGGACCGTTGTTCTTGCGACTTGCATAGATGCTGCACACTGCTCCTGACTGTAACCTTTCTTGTCCAAAAGACGGATTGTCTCGTACTCATCTACCGTTAGAACAATGGGTGTTTTTTTCTCAGTATCATCTGCCGGAAGAAATTCTAAAACATTGGGGAAATGACAGACTTTTCTGCATTTTACTGGTCTCGGCATAAACTGCTCCTTTCTCGCTTTTCTTATATAATAGCCCTATAAAAGGCATATGTCAATAATGTTTTTGACATATGCCTTTTATGAATCACCTTATAGTATTACTTCTTTTCATTATTTTTTAATTTACAGATACCCTGCGTCATTGTTCCCATTGGACAAAATGTACACCAGGTTCGTGGCTTATATAACACCATTACGATCAACCCTAACAACAAAGATGTAAGCATCAAACTATAAAATCCAAAACTAAACTGTGCCACCCAATCAGCTACTGTTCCGGCAGTGTATGTCCATCCCCACGGAACACGGAAGGTCCAGAATAATTTGATGGCTTCACGCAAGGATGATGATCCGGCACCAACTAAATATGTCTGAAATACCATATTCCCAAACATTGTAAGGAAAAATATCAAAAAGCCGTATCGGAACCATTTTGAACTCATCCATCGCGGGGTTGGTTTATTTCTTGAGCATTTTAAATCCCCACCGAGCTTACTAAAAAGCTGGCCACGTCCACACAAATGATTACAGAAAAATTTATTTCCACCGAATATCGCTATTCCTAACGGCAACAGGAAATCAATCATCCCAAACCAAGCAAACAAAATATTAAAAAAACCGAGAGCAAAATAAAGGATCGCCCATATCCATAAATAATCATACCAATGTTTCTTTTTCTTCACATCGCTGTCCTCTCTTTCATTTCAATACAACCTGCCGGACAGGACTTTGCACATTTTCCACATCCTACACACACTGTTTCTTCTACCACAGCATAACATCCATGGTAAACTTTGACAGCTGCCAGCGGACAAGTATTTTCACATACTCCGCAGACAACACATCTTTTTTTATCGACACTTGCCATTCTTTTTGCCAATGCTTTGTTCCCCTTTCAAATTTTGTATCTCTATTGTACCTGAAAAAGGTAAATCCTTCTGTGATATTATTACATAAGAATTTACCTTGAACGCTAATCATTACAATGACATATTTTTATTATACATTACCTTTATATTTATATATGATGTTTAGAATTTCCTCAGTTGTTCGAATAATTTCTTTTTGTTTTTCTTTCATTGTTATAGATTTGCTTTCTTCTTCAGCTAACGAAGAGTAAAGGTGAATGGTATTAGCATGATTCCATATCTCATCGTAAATTTTCTCGATTTCATCAGCACTCCGAAATGCCTGGTCTGTTTGCATTTGCAAGTGTTCTCGTTGCTCTTCCAGATGATTCATCCGTTCTTGTAACTGATCCCTTTCTTTCTGCAATCGATCATGTTGTGCTTGCAGTTGATCTATTTGTATTTTAATTTCGCTCATCTTTTCTTTCTGTCTCCGCATAAGCATCATCAAATATACAACTACAACTACAAATACAAATAATAGTATTATGTACAGCATAAACTTCTCCTCACGACACATATATTTCGACGGTTTTCCGCAAATCAACTATTGATAATGGCATAGAAAGAACAGTTAGTTTTCCTGAATTCTTTTTAATTTCAACAGCATCAGGATTGCCTGTGATTAAAATTACAGGTGTTGTCCTGTCCGCACGCCATGGCTGATTCGGTTGGCTCGTCATATCTTCGGTAACAATCCAAAGATCCGGCTTATGTCTGCCTAATCTTGTTTTAGCACTTTCCGGTGTGTAAAACAGCATGATCTGATCTGAAATAAATTGCAATGTTTCTTTTAATCCTTTTGCATAACGTTCACTGCCACAGACCAGTGCAATAATAGAAGCAGCTTTCTTTTTTTGTGTTACCTGAATAAAATCCAAAACTGGTGTATTATAGAGACTAAAGTCTTTTTCCAAATGAACTTTATCATAATAATTCTTTGCTGCCTTGCACATCCTCAGACAAAACTGTTCTATGTCTATACGAATATCGTTTCCGTTCTCCTGTATGTTCATACTTTCCAACTGACAAACTGACATTCCACAGTTTAGTCCAAGATGAAAGCGTATATTATTTTCATCATTCAAAAATCCTTTATTTTGATGAAGATATTCACATCGAAGCTGCCAACAGCGTTCTCCGCAAATATATGGCTTTTCATCGGATTGAGATAGTTTAAAGTAGTCCCCTGCATATTCATCAAACCAGCGAATATACTGGGTTCCCACATCACGGGTCGGATTCTTTTGCCGATCCAGCATAACCCGGCCATCTCGATAATGTTTAACAATTTCCGGGAAAGCAATACCTCCGCAAATATCTGGCAAAGTCAATGCCAATGCCAGTGCAGACTGCCATCGTCTATCTACAATATTCAGTTCTACTTCTTCAATTCGGTCCAAAAATGTAAAACTGACATCTCCCTGCATTATTTATCCCTCCCTCATATTCACAACAGTCATGTACTATAGTCAGTATATTTTTATTTATGGCATATGTCAATTATGTAATTGACGCATCTAAAAAAAGTAAGTATACTATGTTCGTAAAGGAGATAACTGTTATGAGCTTCGAAAATTATTTTCCACTATGGAATGACTTAAATACAGCACAGAAAAAAGTAATTTCAGACAATTTGATTACACGGGATGTAAAAAAAGGAACGATCATTCACAACGGAAACCTGGATTGTACTGGATTATTACTGGTTAAATCCGGGCAGCTTCGAACTTACATACTTTCAGATGAAGGACGAGAAATTACACTTTACCGCCTGTTCGATATGGATATGTGTCTTTTATCCGCCTCATGTATCATGCAGTCCATTCAATTTGAAGTAACCATTGAAGCAGAAAAAGATACTGATCTTTGGATCATCCCTGCTGAAATCTATAAGGACATCATGAAGGAATCGGCTCCCGTCGCAAACTATACCAATGAATTAATGGCTAGCCGTTTTTCTGATGTCATGTGGCTGATTGAACAGATCATGTGGAAGAGTTTGGATAAGCGTGTTGCTTCATTTCTTTTAGAAGAGACCTCTATCGAAGGAACAAATGAACTGAAAATCACTCACGAAACTATCGCAAACCATCTTGGTTCCCACAGGGAAGTGATCACTCGAATGCTTCGATACTTTCAGGGCGAGGGTCTCGTCAAACTCTCACGCGGCAAAATCACCATCCTTGATTCGAAAAGACTGGAAACACTACAAAGATCATAAAACTGTTTTTCTATGACATCTAAAGAATCCTCCATTTATCAGAATTGTGAAAGTCATTCTAATAAATGGGGGATCTTTTTACGCTACAAGTAAATTATAAAATTATTGTGATTATTTTTTAATAATCCATACCACATGCATATGCCCTTTCAATCAGCGCACGGTCATTAACCACTGCATCATAGAAGCGGAATCCACCGGAGAAGTTGTATGTTTCATAACCGTTTCCTTCCAGAATACGGCTGGCAATGTAGCTGCGCAGACCACTTTGGCATATCAAGTAAACAGGCTTTCCCTTCTCAATTTCATTGATACGTTCCCTTAGTTCATCTACAGGAATATTTCTGAATCCATCCATATGCCCCCTGTTAAACTCACCTACAGTTCTCACATCCAGCAATACAACACTTTTATCTTTAGAAATCTTATCCATATCTTCCAGATGCCATTGTTTTAAGGTACCTTTTGCTATATTGTCTATCATGAATCCTGCCATATTTACAGGATCCTTGGCAGAGGAATACGGCGGTGCATATGCAAGATCCAGATCTTTCAGCTGGGTTGCCTTCAGCCCTGCATGAATTGCTGTTGCCAGCACATCAATACGTTTATCAACTCCTTCATATCCAATAATCTGAGCACCAAGCAAACGATAAGTCTCTTTTTCAAAAACCACCTTCATGGTCATCACTTTTCCACCAGGATAGTAACCGGCATGACTCATAGGAGAAAGAATTACTGTATCTACATCTAATCCTGACTTTTTGGCATTGGTTTCATTGATACCTGTAGTGGCTGCTGTCATATCAAATACTTTGATAACGGAGCTTCCCTGACTGCCCAGGTAACGGCTGTCACCACCACAAATATTATCAGCGATGATCCTGCCCTGCTTGTTGGCTGGTCCGGCCAAAGAGATCAGCGCATCATCACCCGTAACATAATGTTTTACCTGAACTGCATCACCTGCTGCATAAATATCCGGTACAGAAGTTTCCATTCTGTCATTCACTACGATACTTCCCTTGATGCCAAGTTCCAGACCAGCTTCTTTTGCTAATGCTGTGTCTGGTGTAACTCCGATTGCCAGCACCACCATATCAGCCTGAAGGGATGGATTATCTTTTAATAGAACCTCTACTCCATTGTCCTTTTCTTTAAATCCTTCTACTGTATAGCCCAGTACCAGTTTTATCCCATGCTTTCTCATTTCATTATGGATCATGGATGCCATATCCGGGTCAAATGGGTTCATCAGCTGCTTAGGCCGCTGGACAATTGTAACATCCATGCCAAGCTCCCTCAAATTTTCTGCCAGTTCCAGACCAATAAAACCGCCACCTGCCAATACAGCCGATTTTGGATGATTCTTATTTATATATTCCTTTATCCGAAAAGTGTCTTCTACAGTACGAAGTGTAAAAAGTTTATCCATACCTACTCCGGGAAGTCTCGGCTGTGTTGGCTTTGCACCTGGAGAGAGGATCAGCTTATCATAGTTTTCTTCAAATATCTCACCATTCTCTAAATTTTTCACTGAAACCGTTTTTCGTTCCGGATGTATGGAGATAACTTCATGATGAATTTTCATGTTAATACGGAATCGTTTAAAAAAACTCTCTGGTGTCTGTAGTGTAAGTTCTTCCGGGTCTGTGATCACGTCTCCGATATAATATGGAAGCCCACAATTCGCATAGGATATGTATCCGGATCTTTCAAACACAATAATTTCTGCATGTTCATCCAATCTTCGTATTCTTGCTGCAGCTGTAGCTCCTCCGGCTACACCGCCTACGATTATTACCTTCATCTTATTTTTCCACCTTTCCTGAATAAGCAGCAATGCCACCAATATTATTTACTTTAGAATATCCCATTCGTTGCAACATCCCAGTTGCTTGACGACTTCGGGCTCCGGAATAACAGTATACAAACAGCGGTATTTCTGTATTCTTCACTACCGAAACAACATTGTTAAGTTGTTGCAATGGCACATTTTTACTTTCTGGTATATGCCCTTCCTGATATTCCTGCGGCGTACGAACATCCAGCAGAACTGCACCAGCAGTCTTTTTATATTCCTCTATCCCTTGATTAATATTCGCCTGTTTTAAAAAATCAAAAAATCCCATTAACGCACCTCCTTAAAGCATCTCTAAGATTGCCTTCTTAGGTCTTGCCCCTGAAACTTTTGTTACAATCTTCCCATTCTTCATAACCACCAAAGTTGGAATACTCATAATACCAAATTTACTTGCCAGTTCTGGCTGCTCATCCACATTGATCTTTCCAACTTTGATATCAGGGCGTTCACTTGCTATCTCCTCTATGATAGGAGCCACCATACGACAAGGAGCACACCAAGGAGCCCAAAAGTCTAAAAGAACGGTTTTCTCGGAATCCATTATTTCATTCTGAAAATTATTTTTATTGATATTAATAGCAGACATTTTACAGTCCTCCTTGTTTTTTCTTTTGTGGCTTTATTATAATCTGAAATTCATTTGTTTTCTGTGATATCATCACATTATTATCATGATTAATTTTTAACTAATTTATTTTTTCATCTTATGATCTGATGGCAGTCTCACTTCTCCGGTCCTTTTCTTCATAATAGAATTCTGTGTTTCCATCTGTGTTGGAATATAATCGCTTTCCTGCAGAAATGCACCAGCCGCCTCAGCATATGATTCATATCCAGCTGCTTTCATCCTCTTTAACATTTTTGCCAAAGCACTTTTCTTGTCTCTACTTACCTGACGTGTGCTGATGCCCAGTTCCTCTGCTGTTTCCTTAACCTGTTTTCCCATGATAAAATAATCGCTCACGATTTTCTTTTCTTTCTCTGTCAGATCACTGAAGAGTTCTTTGAAGAAGATCTCAGTTGTGATATCCGATGCAATATCACGTCCACTATCTGCGATAAAGTCTGTCGCACAACCGTTCTCTGATTCTAATCCACAAAATAATACTGTATTATTTCTCTGATGCTGCTGATCGAACATATAATGTTCCTTATTATAAGAAATATTAAGAACTTCCAGCTCCTCTGCAGTAATATTAGCGTATTTCACCTTCTGGTATCTGTCGTAAAATGTGTATTTTCTTTTTTCCATGATTGTTCCTCCGATTTGTCGTTTTTGTTGATTTGTGACAAATCGAAAATCATGGATATCTGGCATAATGCCTGCCTCTTCCCTGCATCTTGATATGCTCTTCCTTTCCGGCATCTACCTGTTAAAAAGGAAGCTTTTTCAAATCTGCAACCTGTTTTTGGGTATAAAAAAAGGCCATGCCCTTCCGGGCACAGCCTGACGCCTTATAATTTGAGAAAAGAAAAACCTCCGCAAACATTACGTCTGCGAAGGTCTATTTCTCTCAGCATATCAATTCTAACATGCACGTATTTTCATTGTAATACCATTCACATGCCAGTTTACTGTCAGTTCACTGCCACTTTACTTCCACTTTTCTTCCAGTTTATTTCCTCCATCTTATTCTGTATCTTTTCCGGTCGTGTAAATGCCCAGAGCATTGTTGCATACAACCGGATTGCTTTCTTACGGTTTCGATAGTAAGTGGTGCTTGGCATATCATCCAGCATCAGCATCACATCTTCATTGGTATTTCCTGCTTCAAAATATCTATATTTCAAAAGCCGATAATACAGCTGTCCATTCTTTGGATAATCCCTCAAAGCTATCAGGGAATCTCTCATTATTTCCAGCAAACAGAGATTCATATCATTATTCAGAAGCTTTTCCTGAATTCTGCGTTTCTCTGCAGTCGCATCGAAATCTACCAGATCATATAACATTTCCTTCAGATGCTTCCCTTCTTCTGCATACATTTCATAATCTATATCCACAAGATTCTTCTCAATACGGAACATTACCTTGGTATACTGACTCAGCAATAATTCCGTATTCTTATAAGCATCCTCTGCCACTTCTTCCATATTGATAAACATATCCTGTATTCTCTGCATAATTGTCCTCCTTCCCGACCGCTTCCGCGGCCAGACCAATCATTGTATTGTTTGTTCCATTCACAGTCTGTCACTGTCCTAACATCTCTTCATGCAGATTCCGCAGAAATATCCGCTGTGGGATAGCTTCTATTTCTGGCTGACCGGCAACTGTATGATCTATTGAAAGCAATCGGTTCTCACGGGAAAGGATGTATCCCCGACTGCTGATGTTCTCATCGAATATCTATCTCTCCAAAGGGGGCCCTGATTCAGGGCTCCCTTTGGAGCACGTTACAATATTTTGTATTACAACTATTTTGTTCGTTTAAACATTGTAGCTTTATTGTATCTTGATTTCTTAACATTACCGTTTGCAATATAAACTCTTTCCACATTTTCAAATGGTTTTTTGCCAATAGACTGACCAAACAATCTACCAAGCTTTGCCCGATTAACATTAGGCTTCCCCTCTTTTGTCATCGGAATATTGCGAAATGTTTCAGATGCATCATATAACTCGAATTCATCATTGATATTTAATGTTGAAATATATTCTTCTATTTCTTTAAAAACAATATCTTTAAGTGCAATATAATCTAGTGTTTCGCTATTCTTTGTTTTATAATTTTTTTTCAATATTCTAATAATAATTTCTGATACATTAACACCTGCTTTTTTAGCATCATTTAACAACACCTCTTCCAGTTCCTTTGGAATGTAAACCTGACATCTCATATTATCTACCTCATTTTAAAGCTCACATCATCACTACCACATTTCCAATGATACCAAAAGTAAAGCTAGTGTCAATACTACTTTTTAAATCTATTTAAATCTATTTACGTTCCATAAACCATCTGTAATTTTCTTCATAAGTCAGATGACAGATTTTCCCGCCCACCTGACAGGTATAACGATATCCGGTTCCACCAGCTTTTCGACTGGCACAACGCTCCGGTTTTGAAACCTTATCAATCGCATACTTACGTCCATCTTCCCAGACAAACGCTGTAGGGATCAATTCTCCTTCCCGGCTAAATACCGCCAGGACATCTACATACACTTTAGCTGTCATTACAAAACACCTGCTCTCTCCTATCCATGAAAATATGCTTGTGGATGAACCGTATGTTCCTTAGCATTCAGCTGTGCCAGTATCTTATCCTGATACATAAATGCTCTCTGAATACTCTGATAGCCAAACCTTCCACGGATCTCATCTACCACCTGGTCCATCTTTTTGATTTTTTCTCTTTTTGTTTCATCCATAAATAAATCAAGCTGATAAGGCATCTCTTCTGATACCAGATCACATCCTCGAACACCAAGACTACGAATCGGATGTTCCCAGTTATAATTTTTCTGAAATAACTCAAATGCAGTTCTGGCAATTTCTTCTGTAAGATTACTTGCCCTGTCCAGCTTGCACTGTCTCGTGAAATGATACAGACCATTATCCCGAATCGAGATTTCTACTGTCCTGCATTGAAAACCATTTTCACGCAGCCTGGCTCCTACACTCTCTGAAAGAGCCATCAAAATAATCTTGACATCCAATTCACTAACAAGATCTCTTGGCGTTGTTGTGCTGTTCCCGATAGACTTGATTGGTGCTTTATATCCTTCTACCGAAACTGGAGTTTCATCCCATCCATTTGCAAAGGTATGAAGTACCAATCCCATCTTTCCAAGATATGTTTCTAATATAGAAGATTCTGCTCCTGCCAAATCTCCAATCGTACAAATGCCAAGTTTCTTCATCGTCCGTTCAGTACTTCGTCCGACCATAAGTAAATCTCCTACTGGAAGTTTCCATGCAATATCCTTGTAATTGTCTTTGGAAAACTCTGTAATGGCATCTGGCTTTTTATAATCAGAACCGAGCTTTGCAAATATCTTATTCCAGGAAACACCAATACTTACGGTAACACCTAGTTCATATTTAATCCGACTGCTGATCTCTTTTGCAATCTTCATTCCGTCTCCCTTGACAGAAGTGCTGGCAGTTACATCCAGCCAGCTTTCATCAATCCCAAATGGTTCTCTCTGATCTGTGTATTCACTGTAAATCTCCTGTGCCATTCTGGAAAACCTCAAATAAAGATCCATGCGAGGCGGTACAAAAATTATTTCCGGGCAAACCTGCCTTGCCTGCCACAATGCCATACCTGTTTTTACTCCGGCTCGCTTTGCAATATAATTCGCAGTCAGCACAATTCCATGTCTTGCTTCCGGATCGCCCCCAACTGCCATCGGCTTTCCGGCAAGTTCCGGATGATGCAACATCTCGACACTTGCGTAAAAGCAATTCATATCTGAATGAAGAATTGTCCTGCTCATAACATTCACCTACCAGTCTAAAAATCGTAATAAAACTTCTTTGCTTCATATTGACTTTGTGAAGTTTTTGAATTATAATTTCTACTAACTTCACGAACATTTGTTTGTATTTTATACGTGATAATGAACTCTGTCAATAGTTTTTATAAAGTTGATGAAGTTACGATTTCAAAAACTTGGAAAGGATCCCACTATGAATTTTTCAGACAAGATTAAATTTCAACGAGAACAGAATCATCTGACGCAGAAAGAACTTGCAGAACTGGTCGGCGTATCACAGCGTGCAATCGCAGCTTATGAAAGTTCCGGCACCATCGCACGAATCTCTACTATGAGAAAGCTCGCTCATGCATTAAATGTCTCTTATGATTATTTAAAACATGACGAGATTACAGATCCTTCTTATGGAATTGAAAAAATGGATTATATTGATGAAGTCAATGGACAGCTTGGTGAAAAAGGAGCCAAGGACATCAATGAGATTCTCGAAGCCAACCGTGCTCTTTTCGCTGGTGGCGAACTTGACGAAGAAGCAAAAGATGCTTTCTATCAAGCTGTAACCAAAGCATATCTTTCCTGTAAGATGGAAGCTAAAAAGACATTTGGACGGAAAAAGAAAAACACTGAAACGGAAAGTGATTCATAGGTGTCCGTATTTTCGTACAGCACTTTTGCTACTCTATACTTGTAGCAAACTATCTTATGAAATATCGAGGTGTTTTTATGAGTTCAAAATGTATAAGAGACACTGTTAATAAAGTAAAAACAAAATATCAGGAAAGTGATCCGTACCGCCTTGCAGCCGCTATGCATATTATTGTTAAGAAGCTTCCGCTTGGAACTGATCCAAACTGTTGTAAAGGCTTCTGTATGCGGGAATGTCGAAAGACCTGCATCGTCATTAACAGCGATCTGCCGGAAATCATACAGCAGATTATCCTGATCCACGAGATTGGGCACGCACTCCTTCATCAGAAAACCCTTCAGATCAAGTGTTTTCATGATTTTGAATTATTCGATGGAGTATCACAATGTGAATATGAAGCGAATTGCTTTGCCGCTGATTATCTTCTGGAGGATGAAGATGTCCTGGAGATGCTTAACGCTGATATGTCATTTTTCCAGGCTGCAGCTGAACTGAAAGTTCCACCGGAACTTCTTGATTTCAAATTCCGAATGATGAAACGTAGCGGTGTTCAGATTGTAGATTCTCCGATTACTTCCAACAGTGACTTTTTAAAAGATATCCCTACTTCGGGAATAATAGAAAATTACTAAATATGCTATTTTTGAAAAAGGAGATTTTTGAAAATGATCAACTTAAATAAACATAGAATAGACTTTGGAAAAGGGGATGTAGGCATTGGTGTCATCGGTAACACTACAGATTCCGCACAACTGGCATTTTATAATCAGAGTGCACGTCCCATCCATATACTCAAGAATCCAGATCAGAATCCTGGGTTCGAACCCATGGAATTTAAAGAAGAACCTTTTATCATGAGCTTCTCCAATCCTGAAAGCATTGATGCAGTTATTTCAATTTTACAACGTGCCAAATATATTAATTTCACTTCCAAAAACGAACCGCAAAAAACAGAATAGATGAATGATGTATCTTATAAAGAATGGCTGTCTTTTCTCCAATGAGCAGGCAGCCATTTCTCATGTAATTCTTTAATACAAGTCTCCCACATATCCATCTGCTTCCAGATGCATATAGCACTCGTCCACCTTCTCTGATTCCAGAATCCGCAAAACGTGTTCCATACCTGTAGCAAGTTCTTTTGTTTTTAACTCTTCCAGCGGAATCCAATAAACTCTTCCTTCCTCAGAACTCTTTAATTCTCCGGTAAACTTATCCGCTTTATACAAGGTAATAACATAGTGCACTCCGCTCTTATGCCAATGATATAATCCTCCAAGCTTCGGTGCTTCAACCGTAAGTCCTGTTTCTTCCCAGACTTCCCGAATCATAGATTTCTGAAAAATCTCATTTGCTTCTACGTGACCGCCTGGAAAAGTTGTACCGGTATAGCTATCATTTACTTTATCCAGAGCCAGTACATTCCCTTTATGATCCTGAATCATACACATATTCATAAAACAGACCTTCTCAATCTGACTCTCTTCTTTTTCATTCAGAGATTTTCTGACACGTTTGTTGATATCCGATCGTTTGGATTTATAATGCTTGAAGACCTCTCCATACGGAATCCAGATTTCTGCATCTTCAATTTTTTCATAAACAGAATCCACCACTTCTTCCAGATGTTTGTCACTCGGAAAAGTACATTTTTTCATATAATAATCTCTGGTTGCCTGAAACATCCATTCCGCAATCTTTTCTTTCTGCTTCATTTTTAACTGGGAATACTTCTTATTCGTTTGCAGTAATCTCCCATCTATCATCTTATGGTTTTTCCGTGACATCGGTTTGACCTCTTTTCTTCTTTTTCATTCAGATTTTACTATACCACAGAATCATGCTTGCGTCATACTTCTGAGCTTCGATGTCCTCTTTTTCTTCTCTCAGTACCTTATTTATAGAGGGTTCTTTTTTAAGACTCTCTTCCGGCGGCTGTGCCACCGGTAAATAGCAAGGACAGGAAGTGTATATACACTTCCGGAAAACCAGCAATTTAGGGAACCCTGCCCTAAATTAAAAACACAGAAGTCACTACTTCGAAGAACCAAAGAAAGGAGAATCTGCCTATGGCAAAGAGAAAAAGAAATATACAGATTTTGTTTTGTGTTTCCCCAGAAGAAAAAAAGCTTATTCGTAGAAAGATGATTGAATCAAAGACAAAAAATATGGGAGCTTATCTTCGTAAAATGGCAATCGACGGTTACATCGTCAACACCGATACCACTCCACTGAAGAAACAGTATGAGGAAATGCATAAGATCGGTGTGAATATTAATCAGATTGCCAAAAAAGTAAACAGCACCGGTGATCTGTATCCGGAAGAAAAGCAAGAATTAAAAGAGATGGTGAAAGAATTATGGCGTATCTTAAGATCTTCCCAATTAAAGTAACAGACAAGAAAGCTCTGGACTACATCACGAATCCAGATAAAACAGATGAAAAACTGTTAGTTTCCAGTTTTGGCTGTTCCCCGGAAACTGCAGATCTTGAATTTTCTATGACAAGAGAAATGGCAAAAAAGAATGGAATGGACAAAGGTGATAACCTGGCATTTCATCTGATCCAGTCATTTAAACCTGGAGAAGTTGATGCCGAAACTGCCCATCGCTTAGGGCAACAATTTGCAAACGAAGTACTGAAAGGAAAATATGAATATGTGATAAGCACCCATGTTGATAAAAATCATATCCATAACCACATCATCTTTAATGCAGCAAGTTTTGTTGATCATCACAAGTATGTTTCCAATAAGCGGAGCTACCATAAAATCTGCCGGATCAGTAATCGTATCTGCCATGAAAATGGACTTGCCACCAGTATGCCAACCGGAGAAAAAGGCAAAAGTTATAAGGAGAACATGGAATATCATCGTGGCACCAGCTGGAAAGCCAAGCTACGTGTTGCAGTTGATAAAGCAATCTGGACTTCCATCAACTATGAGGAATTTTTACAAAAAATGCAGTTAGCCGGATATGAAGTCCGACAGGGAAAACACCTGTCCTTCTGTGCACCGGAACAGAAAAACTTCACTTATATGAAATCTCTTGGAAGCTATTATTCAGAAGAAAATGTCCGCATCCGTTTGGCAAAAAACCGTAACAAAATAAAAGCTCCAAGGCATCTGTCCAGAGAAGCTCGCCTGTATATCAATATCTCCACTTATGTTACGACCGGCAATCGAGAAGGATTTGAACGATGGGCAAAACTAAATAACCTGAAAGAAGCGGCACGCACCTTCAACTATCTTTCCGAAAATAACCTGCTGAATTATGAAGATTTCCAACAGCATGTTTCTGATGTTGATGCTTCTGTTAAAGCGGCTGATCAAAGAATAACGCAAATCAACAGTGAGCTGAGCACACAGAAAATCATTCAAAAACACTGTGATTCTTACCGTCTCTGCCGAAAAGTGATTGAAGATTGCAAATCTGCTAAAAATCCAAAAGCATACCGAACCAAACATCAAGCAGAATACCAACTGCACGATTCACTAAAAAAAGAGCTTCAGGATCTCGGTGTTACCAAAATCCCAAGCTCTAATAAAATCCAGAAGAGGATAGAAAATCTTGAATCTGAACAAGCTGCTACTGTCCGGGAAAAACAAGAATTGCAGAAAAAGCAGAAGACACTGAATATCATTAGACAGAATTTCACAGCACTACTTAATGCTCCGGAGATGCAAATTCCCATATCAGAAAAAGAGCTAACTCTCTAAAAAGAAGGAGGTACCTACTTTAACGGTGCCTCTTGCTTTTCGTCTAATCTATTTATATCTTCCTCTTTATGCAATTTCCCATATTACAGTTGCCGTATCAATAACATTAATATCGTCTGCCTCAATATCTATATCATATGCTCCCGGTGCACTCATTTCACATTCCGTACACTCCATTAATCTCATTTCATTCAATGGCTTTGTTACAAAATCTATCTCTCCCCAAGAATAATCAATTGCCTGTATTTCACCCAATTTCACATTTGCTGCTGTTGTAAGCACCTGTGCCTTTTGAATGGAATCCTCGATTGCTTTATGTAACAGCTCATTTTTACATTTTTCTACATCTGCCACTGTATACTCAATAGAAAACTCTGGCCTTAATGAGCTATGAGCCAAAGCGTAAAGGACTTGCCCTAATCTTTTATTATCAGCTGCAAACTCTATTTTCATATGGTGATTATACTTATAACCTTTAAATCTTCGCTTCCAGCTCTTATCTCTGTCCTGATAGCTTTCATATTCTGTATCGACATTAAAATATACTGTTTTAAGGTCTTTTCTCTGAAAACCAAGTTTCTCAAACAAATCCTTGAGAAGCTCTGTATCTTCTGTTGACCTTCGGAGAGTATCTTCATATTCTTTGCAAAGTTCTTCCTTGTTGACATATAACCGGATTTTATCCGGCTTTACTGCTATTTTCCCTTTTCCTGTAACTTTAATTGTTCTCATCATCTTTGCTCTTCCTTTCATTCTCATTATATTCATACCCATTGATTAAAAGCTCTATCATCTTCTTTGTCATCTGAATATACTTACCAAACGGATTAATCACAATTCCATTCACCTGTTCCCAATTAAGTGCCAGACGAAGTATTGATTCAATAGACTGATTCATCTGCACATTTCCAGCAGAACCCTTATGCATCTCTTCAGAAGATGTAAATACTCCAATCCATTCTTTTTCATCAAAATCTTTTACAGTCTCTATTTTAAGTCTTACATCATGGTCAAGCGAAATCGTGTCACCAGCCTTTACTTTACTTATCTGTTCTTCCGACATAAAAGGATTTTCCGTGATATATGGAACAATAACTTCTCCTGCCTGCTGCATTCTTGTTACCATAACTTCCATAAATAACAGCATTCCATTTTTATCCTGCTGAATATAATACTGGTCGATTGCTGCCTCAATCATCTGATTTGCCTGTGTCTCATCCACTTCATCTGAATAAGTATCCACGCTCCTGCCAAGTACATGATCAAATTCATCAAGAACATCCGTCATCAGTCCCTTATCAATCCGGCTTTTACACTCTGCAATCAGCACAGCTGGGATCCCATAAAATGCTTCTGCAATACTTCCTGTAATAGCACCAAGCGTATCCGTATCTCCACCAAGTGATACTGCATTCCGTATGGCATCCTCAAAATCTTTGGATTCCAGAAATGCGATGATTGCCTCTGGTACTGTTTCCTGACAGCTTTCAACATGATGGTAGTAGGTTCGGATATTATCCAATGTTCTACTCAGATCATAATGAAATTCCCTCTCGATATAAGTTTTGATTTCTTCTTTTGAAGATCCATTCCTTGCCATATATATTGCACTTGCAGTTGACTCTGCACCCTTTATACCTTCTGGATGATTATGTGTCACATTCGCTGTAGCTCTAGCTACCTCTCTGGTTCTTTCCATCGAATCATAAAGCCAGCCTACTGCTGACACTCTCATGGCTGAACCATTTCCATAGCTTCCGTATGGCTTCGGATTATTTTCTTTAAGCCAATGTCTGAAGCTTCCACCATAGCCTGCATGTGGATATCTTTTTCCCCAATCCTGCATATTGGATGCTACCGCATCTTCAATTTTCTTTACTGCTGCTTCCGGTCCGACTGCCAGGAGAGCTTCTCCAACTGCTATTGTCATAACAGAATCATCTGTAAAGCCACAGCCTTCACTAAACAAATCAAAATTCTTTGTTTTATCACCTCTGTCAAACTCAAACGGACTTCCTATAATATCTCCTAAAATTGCTCCGTACATATATGCCTCCAATTCCCGGATTACTCCGGCACCTCTCTTTCTCTGTTACAATATGAGTATAATTAAAAGGCATCTTCATATGGTCGCTGTTTGGGCGACACTTTCAGAAAATAAAAATGCCGGTACAATATTGCACCGACACTAATTTCTCTAATATTTTTCATTTTGTTCTGACCATACTGGCGTACCATATTTTTTTCTTGCCACATCGCAAATTGCCATTAAAGCATAATAATTAACCCGATTAGGATAATGCACAGCAGGGTGATAATAATCAAGCACCAATGTATCCTTCCAAAGCGCCAACATATTATCCCATGTATCATCATTCTGTAATTCTTCCCCTAATACAAGTTTCAATAGACTGAGATTATTCCCACATACAATGATATCCGGTTGTATAATTTCCAATTCACGCTTTATTTCCAGCCTGTCTTCAAGTGCGTATTTTTTCAAATCTTCATATTCAGATTCGCTTCCGCCATTGCTTTTTTTCACATTGACCACTGCAATACGGTCTATGATTTCTTTTTCCTTAGAACGTAATACTTCATCGTCATACTCACAGATATTATCGTTAAATGCATTATATATTGCCTGTGTCCATATTGCTACCTTTCTCCACATAGTCCATGGACGTTCACAATCATGCAAATCTTCTACCAGATTATAACCATTTTCATTAGAAGTGTATGCTTCCTTTAAGAAATAACATACTCTTGGTGTATGCTGTGCTTCCCATTTTTCTTCACACACTATACCATCTCTGATAAAACGCTTATATCCATTATTTTTATGTTTTTCTTCCCAATTGTCCATTAAAAGTTTTATATCTGTCTCTCTACTCATGAATATTTTCTCCTATACTCCAAGAATTTCATTCGTATACTTAAACAATGTTACATTCAGCTGCATAATATCATACTGCTTATCTATAATAGCCTTCTGCACGATCAGATCCACCTTACTGCTTGGACTAAATGCCCAGTCCGCTCTGGCAAGTAAATCTCTTGACTGTTCCAGATCAAGCTGAAGTGCAATACAGAGTGCCATTACTGTCTTTTTCTTTGGATGATAATTCTGATCACACTGAATCTTTGAAAAATGTTTCCTATCAAGGTTTCATGGCATCCTGTTTCTGTGATGCCAGCATAGTTTCTTTTTTATTGAGGACACGAATCTCATCCCCATTTTCATTGACACTCTTATCATAGATACGAACATCTTTCAGATTCAGTGTATCTTCCAGAATCCGGTAAGCATTTGCCCTCTCGGTTCCATACGTTGCATAGGCAAACGCATTTCTTGGACTGTCTGCATTTTTCCCGGTAATCCGCCACTCACCATTCACCTCAGAATATTTTACCTGTATCTCCTTCTGTGCAAGATACCACGGAGTATGAAGCAGTTCCCTCATAAAGTCCTGATAATCCGATGGTTCAATCCAGGTTGCTCCAATCCTTACTTCGATTTCAGATGCTTCCAGTTCTCTTGGCTGAACTGCTTCCAATGCACGGACATTCGGTGTGAATTCCGGGTGATTCTCTGCAAAGGTTCTTGCTGTGTTTAACTTCTCCCTGACATTTCCAGATAAATACTCATCTCCACTCTCCCACTGGTCTGTCAGTGGGTTCTTAAATATAACTCCAACCAGTTCCTCCGTGATTTTTTCTTCTGTCTTTCCTGTCAGCTGTGCCATATAGGACAGATCCACCTTTGCTCTTTCATTCAATGATAATGCTAAGGCTTCTGTCGCAGTTTCCACACTGGTTACCGCCACTGCCTTTTTGATGGTTCGTTTCGTAAACATGTCTGCTTTTCGCTTCAATGTTCCATCTTCGTTCAGGTCTTCCAGAGAACACAACAGACAATAAGAAGCGTCATCAGAAAACGCCCGCTTGTTTGCATTACTTCCGATGACTCCATACTTTGCTGTGTAAGCATCATATACTTGATTCAATTTCTCCTGCTGTTTGTGAATTTCTTCATCTGTTACGGATTCTTCCATCTGCATGGCAATCAGTTCACGCACCGTGTCTCGGATCTCCACCATACCTTTTACACGTTCTGCAGTAGCGGCAGGCATCTTTACCTGATTCATCAGAGAGTTAACACGGTAATATACCTGATCATCTACAACCGCATAACTGTAATTACGAACATTCGGATCTGCCGGGATACTCTCTGGTACATCATCCAGTTCTGCATCCACATCAACTGCAGGTGCCATATTTCCATGAATATTCCTGACAGCTTCTGCAAGCTGGACTTCAAGATCAGCACCTTCTATCGGCATACAGGTTGTTTCCATACCATACGGACCGGATACCTCTTTCATCTCACCCAGAATCATTTCCGGATGGTCTGCAAAATACTGATTGACCGTAATTCCATTGGCATCACTTCCAAGATTCACCCACTCCGGCATCTCTTTTGTCATGCTGTCACGCTTCTGGAAGAATAAAATATCTGCACTGACTTCCGTTCCTGCATTTGCTTTGAATGCTGTGTTCGGCAGGCGGATGGCTCCAAGGAGATCGGCACGTTCTGCCAGATACTTTCGGACTTCCGGTGATGCTTTATCCATGGTTCCTTTTGTTGTGATCAAAGCTGCCACACCACCCGGACGCAACTGGTCGATTGTCTTTGCCAGAAAATAATCGTGAATCATAAAATTATAGCGGTCATATTGCCTGTCATTCACTTTATAAGCTCCAAATGGCACATTTCCGATTGCCACATCGAAGAAATCATTCGGATAATCTGTCTTCTCAAAACCTTTAATCTGGATATTGGCATCTGGGTAAAGCAGTTTTGCAATTCTACCGCTGATACTGTCCAGTTCCACACCATAGAGTTTTGACTGGTTCAGCTTCTCAGGAAGCATTCCAAAGAAGTTACCAACACCCATGGATGGCTCCAGGATATTTCCTTTTGTAAATCCCAGATTTTCCAACGCCTGATACATACTTTCAATCACGATTGGCTGTGTGTAATGGGCATTTAAGGTAGAAGCTCTGGCTGCTGCATATTCTTCCGGTGTAAGGACTGTCTTTAATTCCAGATATTCCGTCTCCCATGCGGATTTTGTTTCATCGAAAGCATCAGCAAGACCTCCCCAGCCTACATATCGGGATAAAATCTCCTGTTCGTCTGGTGTGGCATTGCGGTTTTCTTCCTCGCATTTCTTTAAAAGCTGGATTGCCATGATATTAGCACGGAACTTTTCCTTTGGTGTTCCCTGTCCCAGTTCATCATCTGTGATATGGAAGTTTGTTGCTGAAATATCAGACTGTTCTGGTGTTATATCTTCCTTTTTTTCTGCATCTTCTACTGCTTCCGGTTGTGTCTCAACTTCCGACGGTTCCTGATTTTCCTCTCGTATTTCCTGCTGATCAGAGCCTTCCTGCTCCACTTCCAAAGCCTGCTGAGCTCCTTCCAGATCCGCCTGTCTCTGTGCTTCCTGCCGTTCTTCATACTTTTCCAGTTCTTCCGGTGATAAGAAATCATCGGTGCGAATCAGCTGACGGACACGTTCTGCAACCTTATTCCACTTTAATAGAACTTCTACATCTGGACTGCCAATCTTCCCTTTCGCAAGTTTTAATCCTTTCGCATCATGGGAAGCATCGGATTCATACGCTCCCGGTATCCCAGGTGCTGCTCCACCTGTACCATACTCATTTTTCAGAAACTCAGCTGCATCCTTTATATCGTGATGTTCCATGAAATACTCATAGATCCGATTCCGTCCTCCGGCAGTGATCCCGCCTCTTCTAAGGACTGCATCTATCTCATCCTGTGTGATAAAGGAAAGGGCCGGACGTTCGACCGTAAATTTCTGGTCTACCCAGGAACGCTCCCTCTGGAGATCCTGAAAACGCTGGAAATATTCCGGATTATGCTGAATCTCCCACCTGCGATAATCTTCTGGATTCTCATCCATATCTTTCTGCAGCCATTCAAAGCGATGGGCAATTGCATCTGCTTCCGCTGAATCTGTCCAAGCTTCCCGCACGACATCCTGCCAATCCGAATATGATTGCTGCTCCTCCCGGTTTCTGCTGGTATCCCGAAAATGGAGTGCAAGAAGATTGGTCATTTCTTCCTGCTCCTGTTCAATGGCGTTATTGGAAATCAGATTATCCACGTAACTTCTATCCTCATACATATCCCGGATTCTGTCCGCCGCTTCTTCCCACGTAACCATGCGATCAAAGTTTCTTCTGGCGGAATCTCCCCGTCGGATACGGATACCATCATTGTCATACCAGATACTGATTTTCTGTCCATCTATGGTAAATCCTTTTCCACCTGTTTCATATTCCTCCTTCAGGAAGTTCTGCATTTCTTCATTATCCAGACCTTCAATCAGTCTTGCCGTAATATGAAACAGTGTATTTTTCTGTCCACTTCCCGTGCGGAGAATATCATCTACTACTTCATCAGAAATAAGAAAAGCGGCTGGCTGTTCTAATGCAGCTGCCGCTTTCCTTATTTCTCCTAACTGTTCCTCTTCTGTCGGGAACAGACTTAATTGTAAATAATCTCCTGAATTACCAGTTCCTCTGCCTGTGCTTTGATCTGGTTCATGTGTCTGGTCCATGCCATCCCGTCTGCCATTTTGTCCGGTGCCGGGTTTTTCTCCAGAAGTTCTGACATCAGGTTGTCTACTCTCTGCCTTGCCTGGCTGTCGATTTCCATCAGATGACTGTCCAGACGGTTCTGTAAGGTCAGAATGTTGAATCTGGCTACTTTGTGGTTTCTCAGATACTCTTTCCTCATCAATCCGTACTTCCCGATCGTTCCTCTCGTCTCCTCCAGACTGATATCCGGAATCTGGTACTCTCCATTCTGGCTGTAAGTGATCTCTCTCATGCTCTGTTTCCTCCTTATTTTCTCCTCTATCTTCTGTGTTCCTTGTTTTACTTTCACGAATTAACGTGTTAAATTCATTATAAGCTACTTCTTTTTCTTTTGCAACCGTTTTCAGATCTTTTTCCAAGTCATTCAACACATATCGTCCAATCTGCATCAATACCGGTCTGCTGATCTCATTCACAGAACTTCCAAGGTGTCCAATAACCTTTAACTGGTTAAAATCTGTAATATGACGAAAATCCTCTGCATCAAGATATTCCTGCACATCCAGTCCGCATCGGTTCAGTAACACATACCAGACACTGTTTGTCATCAGTTCCCGGAACTCCACTTTCTGATTCTGTTCATCCAGATCTTCCAGAAAAGTGCCGGCTACATCCATTTGCAGTTCGTCGAAAGCATCCGGCAACCAGGCCTGCACACTTTCTTCTGCCGCCTGGTGAAGAACCTCTGCTAATCCTCCCTCTGTTGCTTCCAGTGCCAGCCGCTCCTGCAGATAATCTGCCACCAGTTGTTCTCCTTCTGGATTAAGATTCCATAACTGCGGATCTCTGCCCAGATTTTTTACCTTATAAGTATCCTGCACATCAAAAACATATCGGAGTTTCGTTTTTGGTCCGGATGTGTTATCTATCAGGGCAATTCCTTTAGACCCCTTTTTAATCCATCGGTACATCTTCTGGTTCCAGATTTCCATGGATGCCACGGCTGTTGCTCCCGGACGCTGTGCATAGATCAAGAGCTGTTCCGGAAAAGTGTACCGGTACAGCCTGGATGCAGTATTTAGAAACCGCATCCATTCCTGCGGATTGGCAGCAACATCCTTTGCCACTTCCTCCGTCAGAAGTTCCATTGCATATAATTTATTTGCCATCTGTTACTCCCTTTCTTCTTCCCACTTTTCTTCTACAACATCGGCAATCCGTTCCATTGCCCTTGTCATAGAAGGAAAATTACTACTGTTACTTGCTTTTCCAATCTGATCAATAAGAAATTCCGGCATATCTGCAAGTGCTCCGGCAATCATAGCCTTTACCCGGATATCCTCCAGCATAAGAAGCTCTTTTACACCAAATTCTTCACCAAATACATCCTGATATCTCCGTAAGTCATCCAAAAGATATTCCGGTTTTAAATCTCTATCCATTTCCTTTCTTTTATCATCACCATATAAACACCAGTCCATATTCTTTTCTCCTCCATCTTCATAAAATTAGGGACTGCTCACACAGTCCCCTCAAAATCATCGTTATTTCTCGTTATAATACTGAGGCAAGGTCTTTCGCCCTATTCTTTGGGATTGTATCTGTCCCTTTTGCTTTGATCTCCGCCTTGGCTTTCTCCAGTTTTCCATGGATTCCACCTTTTGCTTCTGTTCTCCCAGTTGCTTTTTCTGCTGCTTTTTCTTTCTCCAGACGTGCTTCCCTGCGTTCGGCATTTTCCATAACTGCTGTCTTTCCATCACAGAACTGAACCTTATCCGAAAGCTGTTCCTGCCTCTCTACCTGCGTCTCATTGACTTCCTGTACCATGGCATTTAATTCCGGTACTTCAAACATTCCGTTATCAGGAAGAATCAGCACCTCATGAATTGAAGAGGGAAGAACAAAATAATCACTTCCCAGGCATTCACCGATCTGCTTACGAATATCTTCCTGCAGTAACAGTGATGCACCATTCATTTTTTGTGCATTTGAAAGACAGAACATTGGATTTTCCATTGCTTCAACATTCAGTTTTTCATTCAAAAGATTTTCTGCTTCTTCACCAAAAATCATGGATTTTATCATTTCATTCATGTCCATCAAAACAACACCACGATTTCTGTCTGCCGCCACTGCATCTGCCTGGATTTGTTCTGCTGTCACACCCCATTCATTCATAAGATTGACAGTAACCGGAATACTACCAATTCCTCCCTCGTTTTCTTCCACATTCACTGCGTAATATGCTGCAAAATCTCCATGTTCGGTAACAACTTTATCAGCCAGGCGTTCTTCATTCCATTCCCGGTCACAGATTCTCACCTGTAATTTGTCCTTCATTTTTTCATAATCCAAAATATCCGGAAGACCCATATTGATAAATGCCGCTTTGTCCTGCACTTCAATACGCATATCTGCCACATCACCCACACAGGAATCCAGATTTTTTCCATTGACATATTCCATATAAAGAGAATCCAGATATACCATCGGCACAGCTCTTTGATCACCCTGTGGAATTGAAATGCCAGTCAACCTTAATCCATTATTTTTTGCAACTTCTTCAATACGGATTTCTCCATTCTGATATGAATCCGGCAAATAGTCTTTTACATTATCTTTGACATATTCATAAAATTCTTTTCTGTTCATCATACGCTTTTACCCCTTTCTGATCATGTGATGGTTCATTCTTTTCCTGCTGACCATCTGCTCGGCTTTTTTCTGATAAGCCATCATTCTTTTTAAAGTTCTCTCCTGGTTCTTTCTTGCTTCCTGTCTCTTTTCCATTGTTTTCATCATATTTTTCTGTCCCTTTCTGTGAATTTTTGTATTTTAAAGGGAGCCCTGATTCAGGGCCCCCTTTACTGAGGATTACTGTTTTCTGATTTTCTTTCTGCTGATATAAAGTCCTGCCATGCCTCCGGTAGAGATAAGCAGAAGCAGAATCGGCAGCCAGATATTTGTGTTATCTCCTGTCTTCGGTGCATCTGATACCTTCGTCTCTTCATGGGACTGCGGCACATCTGGTGTGCTTGGTGTTTCCGGAACTTCCGGTTTCTCATTTGTCAGATTGAAAGTAACTTCTACAACCGGCGTACTGTCGTCTGCGTAGGCAAATGTCACTTCATGCTTGGTCTGATCCAGTGTGTATCCATCCAGTGTTTTTGTCTCCACCAGATAATACTTGATTGCTGTATCATATTTGCCGTTCTTGAATGCGGCAATCTCATACAGCTTACTCTCGGCATGACCGGCAGCATCTGTTTTTAAGGTTTCCAGGACCTTTCCTTTGCTGTCACGGAATTCAAATTCTACTCCTTTCAGCGGTTCCCCAGATGATTTATCTGTCTTATTGAGAATGACTTTTCCCTTGGCAGTATCATCTTTCATAACCACTTTCTGGATTTCTCCAGTATCCTTCACCTCAAATGTCACATCCGATGTCAAAAGATATCCTTTTGGTGCCTGTTCCTCTCGTAAGGTGTATCTACCAATTGGCAGTTTTTCAATATAGTGTGCCTCCTCTGTGGAAGTCCAGCTCTCTACTACCTGATCGTCCTTATCAAGAATCGTTAGTTTTGCACCAGGAATCTCTGTATCTCCTGTGATATCTGTCTTGCTGATCTGAACCTTGGTCACATCATCTTTCATCTCATGCTTCTGAATCTCAGCTGTATTCTCAACCGTAAAGGTAATGCTCTCTGCAGTAACATATCCGTCTGCCGGTTTTGTTTCCGTCATGGTATACTCATTACCTACAACAAGTTCTTTGATCACATGAGATTCTTCTGTAGAAGTCCATTCATCCACAACATTTCCATCTGCATCCGTCACTTTCAGGTGTGCACCTGGAAGTTCTTTGCCTGTGGTCAGGTCTGTTTTTGTCAGTTCCACTGTGGTCGGCTGATTTTCAAACGTAAAATCATAGCTTACTTCTGCCTGATCTTCTCCGGCATATTCAAAGGTAAACTCCTGCACTTCTT
Source organism: Blautia acetigignens (assembly GCF_025566865.1). Taxonomy (NCBI): domain Bacteria; kingdom Bacillati; phylum Bacillota; class Clostridia; order Lachnospirales; family Lachnospiraceae; genus Blautia; species Blautia acetigignens. The sequence goes on along the minus strand of NZ_JAOQJM010000005.1, from coordinate 21,310 downwards.
CCGTTGTCACAAATCCGTCCGGTGCACTGTTCTCTTTTACATAATATTTTCCATCTACTGGAAGATCTGCCGCAAAAGTGATCTGTCCTTTCTCATCGGTTGCTTTCTGCTCGATGAGGGAATCTTTCTCAAGCAACACATCTCCGTTTACATTTTTGATATCTTCACTGGTATAAAGGCCGAAGACGCCGCCTGCAAGAACACGGTCTGTATCTTTTTCTTTCTTCAGAACAGTAACCTTTACTTTCTGACGGGTATTCTGCCATTTTTCATCATAAGTGATTACCGGTGTGTCCTGATCACGGTAGGAAAGATCAACATATCTCGGTTCTCCATCCAATACATAGCCATGGGCAGTTTTAACTTCTTTCACATAGTATTTGCCTGCCGGGAGATTATCCATCTGTGCAATACCATTGGAATCTGTAGTAATAGTTCCTACTTTTTCATCTGCTTTGTAATAATCTTTGCTGACACCATCTGCCGCTTTGATATCTTCCGCAGCAAATACATCGAAAGTCACATCTGTAAGGCTTCCGGTTACATATTCGAAGAGATGCTCCACAGTGCCTTTTACATTGTCCAGAAGTGTCACTTTATCCAAAAATTCTCCATTTTTGTTGATGATTAAAAGTCCTGTCGGCACTTCATCTTTCATCTCTACCTTCTGAATCTCTGCGGTATCTTCCAGTGTGAACTTCACATCCGTTGCTTTCAGATATCCATACGGTGCGATTTCTTCACGAAGGGTATATTCCTCCCCAACGGTCAGTCGTTTAATCACATGTGGCTGGTCTTTTACAGAAGTCCACTGATCTACGACATTCCCCTCTCTATCAAGAACGGTGAGTTTTGCTCCATCCAGTTCCACACCTGTTGTCACATCTGATTTTGTAATTTCAACCGTTGTCGGCTGATTCTTCTTCACTGTTTTCAGTTTTACTGTCTTCACGTCCTGTCCCTGATAAGAAGCATCCAGATTCAGAACTTCATCGGAAGAAACGAATCCTGCCGGTGCCTTTAACTCTTTTACATAATACTGTCCGAGTGGCAGATCCAGCGTACAGGAAGCAATTCCATCTTTATCAGAAGTCATTTCCTGTAACAGGGTATCAGCGTTGACAATGACTTTGCCTTCTGCTTTGATATCATCTTTGTTATAAATGCCAAAGACTGCACCTTCTACCGTTGCTCCGTTTTCTGCATCCTGTTTTTCTACCTGGATTGCAACTTTCTGTCTGTCATCACCAACAGTCACTTCCTGTTCGATCACAGGTGTATCCTGATCTGCATAGACAAATGCTACATCCGATCTGTCATGGTTCAGAACAAATCCTTCCGGTGCTGTTTTTTCTACCACATAGTAAGAACCAAGCGGCAGGTTATCTGCAACTGCTTTTCCGTCTTCCCCGGTCGTTACCGTTGTTACCAGAGCATCTTTTGCATAAATCAGCTGTCTGTTTCCATTTTCATCTTTCTGATAATCCGGTGTGTAGATATTTTCCGCTGCATAGACGTTAAACTCTGCACCTTTCAGATATTTTTCTTCATAAACAAAATCCTTTTTGAATCCACTCAGCATCTCACCTTTTTTATAGATCGTCAGCTTTCCTTTTACCGGATGATTCTCGTAATCAACTGTGATAATGGCATCGCCGCTTTCTGAATCCATCTGATAAGCAGTGTTTGCATCAACAGCAATCTCCATATAATTCTTGTTGATTGTGTACCCTTCCGGTGCGTTGACTTCCTCAATCCGGTAATGTCCGATTTTCAGGTTCTTTGGCATGATCAGATAACCCTGACTGTCTGTAAAATAGGACTTGTGTGTGGTTGTCACAGGATAAGTAGTTACCTGCTCCACATATTTTTTGTTATCCAGGTCATATACCTTAAATTCTGTTCCTGCAATCAGGACTGATTTCTTTGTTTCATCGTCTTTTTTCACAATTTTCAATTTTGCCTTGAACTCTTTGTCCAGAAGCACACGCCAGATCTGTGGCTCATTCGGATGGTTCTCTGTGATATTCACTTCAAAATCATCGACTGGCTTGTAATTGTGTGGTGTTGTTGTTTCACGGACAATATAGCTTCCAAATGGTAATGGAATACTGCAGGCATAACCTTTTTCATCTGTAAAAATCTCAGTAGCTCCGTTTTCTCCACTCACTACTGGTTTAGCAGAATCAAAATCATAGCTTCCATCTGCTTTCTTTGTAAGGGAAGATTTCAGATAAACTGTAAATCCGGCTCCGGATAACAGATCTGCATCGGTCTTTCCATTGTTGGCTGCTTTGATAATCTGGAACGGCTGCTTGATCACCTGTTCACTGGAAATGCATTCTCTTTTTACTTCTGCAGTCATATCACCTTCATAACTACATTCAAGATCATGTTCTTCTGTATCTGCCAGGTATCCGGTCGGTGGTGTGATCTCCTTGACGTAATATTTGCCAAGATATAAGCCATCTACAGAAGCCTGTCCTTTTTCATCCGTTGTAAGAGAAGCCACCTGTTCCCCTGCTTTATAAATCACACCGGTTGCTCCATCCGGATGCACGATATCTTCACGGGCATATAATCCGTAGACTGCACCTTTCAGTGTTGCATCGCCCTGCGGAACGGCTTTTCCTGTTTCTTTATCAACTTTGAATAAATTGATTTTTGCTGTCACACGGTCATTGCTGAAGGTATGGGCGAAAGATACGGTTGCTTCTTTATCATTGGTGTAAGAGAACTTGAACGTATACACGTCTTCTGTATTTCTTACATAGCCTTCTGGTGCCTGGTCTTCTTTTACGGAATAGGAATGATTGATAGGCAGATCTGCTGTGAATTTTGCCTTTCCATCCTCACCGGTAGTGGCTTTCTCAATCAGGGTGCCTTTCTTTACAACAACTACACCATCTGCATTTTTGATATCGTCTGCCGCATACAGGGCGAAAATACCACCTTCCAGCGGTTTCTTTGTATCTTTATCCTGTTTTACTACAGTGACTTCTGCTTTCTGACGCTCATTGTTGAAGGTGACATCCGCAAATACAACTTCTTTATTCTGTCCGGCATAAGTCAGCGTCACTGTCTTTTCTTCGCCGCCATTATAGAAGTTGTCCGGTGCTTTTGCTTCTTTTACCACATAAGTTCCTAGATGGAGATTCTTCAGGGTAACAGAGCCATTCTCACCTGTTGTCAGATTTTCTTTCACCAGATCACCTTTGCTGTACACTTTTGTACCATACGCAGTCACAATATCTGCTCCGGCATACACGTTGTAAACAGCATTTTTTTGTCTGCGGTTCTCATAATGGAATACGGTTCCACTCTCACTGACTTCTGCTCCGGTAAGCACCTGACCTTCTTTATAAACAGTAAGCTCTGCAAGCTGCTCCTTATTTTCCACGGTTACAGCTGAGGTCTTACTTGCTACCAGTTTTACATTTGTTGCCGTTGCATTTACTACATATCCCTGTGGTGCTGTGATTTCTTTCAGATAAACGGTATCCTGTGTCTTGATAATCGTAACAGAGGATTTTCCATTCTTATCTGTTGCAGGCATCTGAGTGATCAGCTTTGTACAAGCCTCATCGCTGTAAACGCCAAATACTGCACCTGCAAGATTGACATTCGCTGTATCGTCTTTCTTTACGATTTCGATCGTAGCCTGTTCAATCCATGAGACCTTTAAGCTTACATATTTTTCATCAGCAACACCTTCTCCAAATACAAATGCCAGATCCTGAACACTTGCATTCGTAGTCAATTTATATGCTGAATAATCTTTTGTAATACTTCCCTTCATTTTTGCAGAAAAAGTATCACTTACATCTCTTGTCTGTGTCAGAGGAGCTGAGAGATAAAACGTGGTTCCTCCTCCAATTGTTACGCTTGCACCTGCCGCACTTACGGTTCCAGTAGATACATTATGGAGCTTTACTCCTTTTGGTAAGTCCATTGTGATTTTCTGCTGGGAAGATGCGTTGAACTTAATGTTCTCCGTTCTCTGAACATTTCTATCTACATAAGCTTTTACATCCGGCTTTGAAAATGACATCGCTACATCTGGTATTTCCGGCTTATTCACACAATAATTATAGAGTTCTTTTGCCAAAGCCTCTCCTGTAGCATTGGTTCCGTAAAATGCATCACTGCTTCCGTTGGCATATGATGCAGCCATGTGAATGATGATGAATCTTTTTCCTTCTGAAAAATCCGTGTGTTTATTCGCAAAAAAGCTTTCGCTCCCTGCGGCATCTGTGCCGTAATAACACACTTTTGCTAACGCCTGATTGTCTCCAATCTTTGTAATTGTATAATTTCCAGATCCAGGTCCTGGCTTAGCTGGCTGTACACAATACGCAATTGCTCTGACGTTTCCGTAGCTGATATAGTACGGCTCTGTCAGATAGGTTCCAAGATTATAATCTGCATATCTATACAGTGGTCCTTTTTCAATTGTTACCTGCTGTGTACTTCTTGCTGAATAAGCTGAAACTGCTTCAAATGTTGCAATCTCTCCCTCTTCCATAGCATCAAGATCCACACCTTCGTCTCCTGCCTGTTCCAAAACATCATGAAGCTCTAACCCTGATTCTTCATCATAGGTATCCTGATTCTGTGCCTGCTCTACTAAATCATCAAATTCATCAGCGCCAATATCGGTAATCTCCGAGTCTGATTCTGACTCCTCCGCTTCTTCTGTCTGCTGTTCACTGCCAGCTGTTTCGGACTCAGTCACTGCTTCACTCCCTGCCGCCTCTGTCTGTACTTCTGTTTCTTTATCACGCACAATCAGTTTTCGGCTGATCTGGTACTTCGGATGCTCCTGATTTACCGGTTCCACATAATAGACCGCTTTGTAAGTGTCCACATGATCTGTCGTAAAATCCTCATTCTTGTCATTCTTTGCTTCCTCAAATGTCACTTTGACCTTGTTATCATCCTTGATTTCCAGTCCCGTGTAATCTGATTTCACATCAAATACACTGCCTGTTTCAATTTCATAATCTTTGGCAGTCACCACCTCATCTTCATCCAGAAGGTCTTTCACTTCCTCATAAAGTGGAGGTTTTTCCTCTGGTTGGATCTCCGCTGCATATGCAGTCATCGGAGATAACACTGTACTAAGCATTGTCATGCCTGCCAGCAAGCCAGATACTACTTTTCTAAAATTACCTTTTTTCTTCATGCTAAGGTCCTCTCTTTCATATATTTGTATTAAAACAGACAGTCCTTAGACTGCCTGCAATACACTGCTTATCGTTGCGGGAAACTCAGATTGAACTGCACATTTCCCTCGCCGGGATCAACCATCTCCACTGTTGCTTCATACTGTCTCCCTGTTTTTCTGGATACCAGATCCTTATAATGGATTTTTCCTTTAGACAGGAACTTCTTTGCTGCCGCCTTATCCATCTTTTTCCCCTGGCTTGCAAGGAATTTATCATTCTTCCATAAGGCAAAAGCACAGTTCCGGTCAGAACAGTAAAAGTTTACTTTTCCTTCCCTGACATCAGCTCCACAGCGGGGACATTTGCCAATGACTTCTCCTTTTGCTTTTCCCTGAAACTGCTCTTTCTTTTCTTCTGAAATCCCCTGATATCTGGCAACCAGTTCCTGCATCAGCTCTGTAATCCCATTTAGGAATTCATCTGCTGTCCCTGTATTCTGGGCAATGTGATTCAATGCCATTTCCCACTCTGCTGTCATCTTCGGAGATTTAATCTCATCCGGCAGAACCGTAATCAGTACATTGCCATCATCTGTTGGCACCAGATTTTTCTTTTCCCTTTTCACAAAGCCAGACTGAATCAGTTTTTCAATGATTGCTGCCCTTGTTGCCGGTGTGCCAAGTCCTTTCTTTTCTGTATTTTCGGTCAGTTCTTCATTCCCTGCACGTTCCATCGCAGAAAGCAGGGTATCTTCTGTGTACTGTTTCGGTGGCTGTGTAAAATGCTCCGATACAAAAGAATCACAAGGACCGTAATGCTTGCCATCCCAGATATCCAGCTCCGGCTCTTCTTTTTCACTCTTTACGCCAAAGAACTGTTTCAATTTATTTTCGATCGACTTGAATCCTTCCTGCTTTGTTTTCTTTGCTGAGAGATAAAACGTATGATAATTACAGGTAATCTGGCATTTATGGCTTTCATAAATATAAGGATCTGCGGTTGCTGTCAGTACCCTGGCACTGATCAGATACAAAATCTTGCAGTTTCGTTCTTTCAGTTTACCTATATCTGCCTTTGCTACTTCCACGGTCGGGATAATCGCATGGTGATCGGATACTTTCTTTGAATTTAATACCTTACTCACGTCCGGTTGATATTCCAGACCTTCAGCATAAGGCATTTTCCCAAATAACATCTGAATCAGAGTTTCTGTACTTTCTCCCATCTCATCTGTCAGATACTGGCTGTCTGTTCTCGGATAAGTGACAAGCTTCTGCTCATACATCTCCTGCACAGCATCCAATGTCTGCTGTGCGGTATAGCCAAACATTCTGTTAGCTTCCCTCTGCAGGGTGGTCAGATCATAAAGCTTCGGAGGGCGGACCGTTTTCTCTTTCACATCATCCTTCTCCACTTCGCACATGCGCTCCTGACACTCTGCAGCCACTTTATCTGCATCTTCTTTTTTCTGAAAATTCTCTGTGACCGCATCCATATCGTCAAATTTGATATGAGCCATATAATATTTCTCTTTGGTAAATTCCTTGATCTTCTGATTTCGATCCACGATCATGGCAAGTGTTGGTGTCTGTACTCTTCCAACTTTCAGATTCTGGTTATACAGAACAGAAAAAAGACGGCTCGCATTGATTCCCACCAGCCAGTCAGCCTTTGCCCTGCAAAGAGCTGACTGATAGAGACTGTCATAACACGAACCGTCTTTTAATGACGCAAATCCATCTTTAATTGCCTGTTCTTCCATGGAAGAGATCCAGAGTCGCTTCATCGGCTTTTTACATCCTGCCTGCTCATACACCAGACGGAAGATCAGCTCACCTTCACGTCCTGCATCAGTGGCACAGATCACTTCATCTACTTTGGAATCTCTCATAAGTTTCTTTAAGATTCCAAACTGCTTTTTCGTACCTTCCAATACCTTATGTTTCCAACATTCTGGCACAATCGGCAGATCATCATATCTCCATTTTTTATATTTTTCATCGTATTCCGATGCATCACATAATCCAACCAGATGTCCTACGCACCAGGAAACGATATAACCGTTTCCCTCCACGTAGCCATCTTTTCTTGTTCTGGCTCCAAGCACGGAAGCCAGTGCCATCGCAACCGATGGCTTTTCTGCAATCACTAATTTCATTTACTCCTGCTCCTCTTCTTCATCTTCTAGTACCTCATCATTGAAATCTTCATCTTTCAAAACTTCTGTCCCTGCATTTTCCTGTTCTTCCTGCTCATCTGCATCGTCTACCTCCCGTTTTTCTGACTCTGAATCTTCGGATTCATTTTCATCCTCTTCCATCTCATCTTCATCATCATATTCATGTTTCGGTTTGTAGACTTTCAAGTAATAACCACCTGCCGCAGCTCCAACAGCAACCAATCCGATCAGTAGATAAGTCCCTGCCAAACTTTTGTCTTCTGGCATCTGAATTTCATCCTCTACCTTATCTTTCTCATCTGTCTCTGTCGTTTCCGGCTTTTCTTCTTCAGCCTGTTTCTCTGGTTCTGCATAAACAATATCTACTTCCGGAAGTGTCACAGAATCAGAAAGTGTGAAGTTCATCAGGTCTTTCTCACTGACTTCGGTAAGGAAATACACATTATCCTGAGATTTTGAATTGTCGATGATCAGATAAAAAATCTTACCACTCTTAGTTGAAATGGTATAAAACTCTTTTGTGCCTTCCGTAGCTGTTTTGGTAACAGAATCTGCTGTCTCGCCTTCTTTATTAAGCTGTTCCTCAATACCTGTCACTGTCCGATCATCCACAGTTCCTTTTGCATCTGTTGGCTCAGAAGCCTGTGCATCCTGCGGAAGTGGTGAAGTCGTTGTTTTCTCAGTCCCAGTTGCATCTGCACTGGTCGTGGTTGCCATCGCACCATTGCTGTCACCTGAAGTTTTCTGTTTCTCTGCCTGCTTCTTTGCCCATTCATAATAAGGATTCTGCAACACATACTTTTCAGAAGTATTTCCGGCACCATCCGTTACCGTGATTTCAATCTGTTTTGTTGTAAAATCTTTCTGTGTCAGTTGCACTCTCAGCATTCCATCCTTCAGATCTGTATAAGTGGTGCCATTAACTGTCACAGAAGTAATGCCGGAAACGGTATCATTTCCCTGAATCGTCAGTACACCATCTGTCAGAGATGCAGAAAGCGTAGGCTTTTCTGTGTCATAACACTTAATAGAGCGATTCTGCTCATAGACCTTCCCCTCACCATCTGTCACACGCACATAGACCGTCTGATTACCAGTAATGGAAATACTTCCATTCCCTGTCACATCCTGCCAGCTTCCGTCTTTCCCAGCTTTCGCTTCAATTTTTGTGATAGAAAATCCTTCTGGCATATGACTGGCATCCACAGTAATTGCGACTGCCGTTTCCCCCTGTCTCCAGCCATCTGGCTTTTCAATCGTAATTGCGGGTGCTGTATTCTCTGCCGCTAACACACTCTGTGTCTGCAACATAGGCGATGTCAAGCAAAGAATCGTTGTTGCCGCAAGCAATCCTTTTTTCACGCTATTTTTAGATTTCTTCTGTTTCATCTTCTCTAAATTCATCATCAGACCTTGTTTCCTCCTTCTGTATTTCTACCCTGCCGGGCAGTTCATTTTTCATTCTCTTTTTGAAAGCTTCCAGCTCTGGAATGCTCATATCCATTGCACGGATAATTTTTACAATTTCCAGATTTTCCGCTTCTGTTTTTGCTATCTCCGCAGCCTTGAAACGCTTTAAATCTGCTTCATATCTGGCTTTGGATGCTTCCATTTTTTCCTTGGCTTTCTCATAATCTGCCGTTGCTTTTTCAAGACTTTTCATCGCTTCTCCTTTCCGGACGGCTGTTACACCGCCCTTTTCCTTACCATCGTCCGAATCCATAGAAATGACTCTGCCAGTATGGAGAGTTGATGGACGTATACTGCACCGGATGCCCACAATGGATCATCTGACCATTGCCCACATAGATTCCGATATGCGTTACCGGAACTCCTGCATCGTAAGTACCTGTAAAGAAGATCAGATCTCCTGGCTGTGCTTCTGACTGAGATACCGGCGTACAAATGTCATACAATCCCTGTGCCGTTAATCTTCCTGTATTCCTTACACCTGAATGTGTCAGGCAGTAACTTACGAATCCAGAACAGTCAAATCCACTTGGCGAATATCCACCCCACACATACGGTGTCCCAAGATATCTCGCTGCTTCATTTAACAAACGCTGTGCTGCTTCACTGGTATATTCATTGCCGCCAAATCCTGCCCCTTCTCCTGTTTCCAGATAAAAGATCGGGTTTAACCGCTCTCCATTTTTCAGAAGTTCAATGTGAAGATGGCTTCCTGTAGAATTTCCAGTATTTCCTACAAGCCCTATCTCATCACCTTTCGTGACGGATGCTCCTGCAGATACACTCCGGCTGCTTAAATGTGCATACCGCAGTTCATAGCCTTTACTGTCCTTGATCACAACATAATTGCCATAGCTGTCGTTATAAGCAGAAGTTGTAACCGTTCCGGTCAGCCCTGCCATTACTTTTGTCCCTTCCGGTGCTCCGATATCCATACCATTATGAAGCTGATTTGCTCCTGATATTGGATGAATCCTGTATCCATAATAGCTGGTCACACTGGAATACCAGTTAAAATCAACCGGTGTTGCAAACATCTGCAAGTTGCCTTTTGTATCGTTGTAGGCACTGAACAGTTCTTTCTGGAAAAATCCCAACCTGTCCTGACAGATTGACATCAGGTTTCCACTATTTAAGGTGACATTCAGCACATCTACATCTCTTGTCCTGGTCACTTCCACTTCATTGCTTCCATTATCATCTGCCAGATAACATTCCCATGTTTGATGTCCATGTGCAGATGCTGCCGCATGACTGTCATAATAGACATCAAACTGTACACCGTATCTTGCGAAAGCTCCGGTATCTTCTACGGTATATTCGACACCATTCATAACTACCTTTGTTCCCATTGGTACAAACGGATTGGAAGCATCTACCGCTAAGGTATGATTGGCAGTTGGATATGCTCCACTGGCAGTCGGTCCTCCGCTCCAAATACCACAACAGATTGGGCAGTTGCAATAGCCACTGGTAACAACCTGTCCCAAAGATTCTCCAACCCTTACTGTCGCAGTCTCTGTCACAGTCTCATTCACTGCTTCAGTAGTCAGATGGTATTGCTCTGCAAACAACGCATCCAGTTCTGGCTTCACCTGCTCAAACGTAAACTCCTCATATTTTGCAGACAGGTAACTGATCAGGATAAACGGATCATGCTCTATCGGACCAATATCATAGCGGTACTCATCATGCCCCGGTTCTTCCGATTCCATGTTGTTGATCCGCTCCTGCAGATTAGCTTCCAGCTGTGTGTAATACAGTTCCGCTTCCCGGATTGCCTGATCCGATGACAGATAACTGGTTCCGGTATAAGTGATCACATTTTGTAAAAACACTGCAGAGCAAGACGTGACATTCGTTATGATCAGAAACATCAATCCGATCAGAACTGCTACACTGATATACACCTTCCGGTTTTCTTTAAAGAAGTTGGTGACTTTGCCGCCAATCTTCTTGATATAATCAATCGTACCTTTTGTAGCTGTTCCTACTGTCTGTTCACTTCTCTTCGCTTTGGCATAATCCCGTTTGATCTGTTGCTTCTGAATCTGTTTTTTCAGTTTCTTCTGCTCCTGACGGGCTGCAGCCTGTGTCTGTTTCTCTGCCTGTCTTTCAAGTCTGCTTCTTTTTCTGGATGCCCTCTGTTTCCTGCGTCTGGCACTTCTCTGTTCCAGCCGGTAAACACCTTCGCCGCTTTCTTCTAACTTATGGGCACCTTCTACCGCCGCATTATCATCTTCATTTTTGCTGATCTCACGGTGCAATGCTGCGGAAGTTGCACTTCCTGCTTTCTTGACAACAGAAGTTTTTTCAGTTTTCACAGATTCCCCTTCTCCAAACTTCAAGCGGGATTTCTTCTTTCCAGGAGCTTCCCCTTCATTTGCCTGATAGACCTGTGCTTTCTTGGAATGCTGCTTTGCTTCCTTTTTCTTTCTTGCTTCTTCATAAGAAAACTTTTTGGCTTTTTCTTTCTGTTTCTGATGGCGGAAATTGACTCCATCCGTATCCATCTGGTTCAATTTCTCCATATCTTTGTCATTTTTCACAGAAGCACCAGTTTCCTCATAAGCAAACTTCAAACGTTGTTTTTGTTTTGGCTTTTTGCTGCCACCTGTCTGATTTCTCCGGCTGTCTCCTCTGTTTTCTGATAGATCAGCACGTTTTTCTTTCAGTCTCCCTGACTGTCCGGCTTCGGATTTTTCTGCAAGTCTGGATTCTTTTCCGACTTCAGCACGGATTCTTTTTCTATTTTGCTGTTTACTACACTGTCCAAAATCCTCACTTTGCTTCTCTGTCCGTATCAGTTCCGGTGCATCTCTGGATTTTTGCACAGAGGGTCGAATATTTTTCCCACTCCGTTCAGACTGGCGGGGAGACTTATCCACAAGGTTTTCTTCTTTTTCCCCCTGTTTTCTTCCCATCTGCACATCACCGACACGGTTACTGACACGAACAGAAGATTTATCTGTCAGGTTTTCTTCCACCAGACCATCCTTGGTCATCTTCTGGACTTTCTTGTCTCTGACTTTCATTCTCTGTTCTGCCACTGATTACTCCTCCTTCTTCGGATACCCTTTCCCTGCCTGTAATAAACAGAGAAAAGCGATGCCAAATACAGCACCGCCACTAAAAGTTAATACATATGAAATTGCTCGTACCATTGCTTTCTCCTTTGATTTAACCTGCTTCAGAAGTCTCCTCTAAGCGGGTTGTCATGATTTTATAGAGGGAATTCTTCGGGAATCTGTCTACAAATGGGATAATGACATTTCCATAGAACAGAAGTCCTTCACCCTCATTGCTGTTGGTTACATAGGACAGCTGAGTTGGTGAGATATTCAGCTGTTTTGCCAGAATCTGCCTGTCTCCGGAAGCCTGGTTCAGCATATAAATAAAATCTGAATTTTCAAATATATTCTCGATTTCCCTGGAAGACAGCAAATCCTTAATATTCTGGGTGATGCCCGTTGGAATACCACCCCATTTACGGAATCGCTTCCAAATCTCCACGCTGTAGGCTGCAGTTTGTTCTTCTTTTAAGAGAAGATGGAACTCGTCCACATAGTATCTGGTGGATTTATGGGCAGAACGGTTCATCGTTACCCTGTTCCAAACCTGATCCTGGATGACGAGCATCCCAATCTTTTTCAACTGCTTACCAAGTTCCTTGATATCAAAGCAGACAATGCGGTTATTGATATCCACGTTTGTCTGATGGTTAAACACATTCAAAGAACCTGTAACATAGATTTCCAACGAAGTGGCCAGTCGCTGTGCTTCTGGCTCTTCCTGTTTTCTCAGAAGGTTATATAAATCCTCTAGGATTGGCATCTTCTCCGGTACGGGATTGGCAAGATATTCCTGATAAACCAACCGCACACAACGGTCAATGATAGTTTTTTCTACCGGCTCCAGTCCATTCTTTCCTCCAACAATCAGCTCACACAACGACAGAATAAAATCTGCTTTCAATGACAGTGGATTATCTTCCTCGGAATAGTTCAGGTTCAGATCCATTGGATTGATATACTGGTCAGATACCGGAGAAACCCGTACCACCTGCCCGTGCAGTGCCTGCACAAGTGCCGAATATTCGGCTTCTGGATCGCAGACGATGATATCATCTTCTGTGATCAGGAAGCAGTTTGTAATTTCTCTCTTTGCTGAGAAGGACTTACCGGAACCTGGTGTACCAAGAATCAGTCCATTCGGGTTCTTCAAACGTTTTCGATCAACCATAATCATGTTGTTGGATAATGCATTCAGTCCATAATAAAGAGCCTCCCCTTCCTGAAACAGTTCCTGTGTCGTAAACGGCACGAAGATCGCTGTTGAAGATGTGGTAAGCCCTCTCTGAATTTCAATCCGATTGACTCCCAGCGGAATACAGGACATGAGTGCTGCTTCCTGCTGATAATCCAGCTGTTTTAAGGAACAGTTATATTTCTGTGCGATTCCCTGCACCTGGAAAATATTGTTATCCAGCTTCTGACGCTTCTTTGCGGTATTCATTACCAGAACCGTCACAAGGAACATTCTCTCATTTCTGGACTGCAGATCTTCCAGCAGGTTTTTCGCCTCTTCTCCATAGGTTATAAGGTCCGATGGAAGCACGTCCATATCATAACCGGAACGTACCGCCCGTTTCTGCTCTTCAATCTTCATCTTATCCAGATCTGAAATCTTACTCTTGATCATCTTGATTGCAGAACTCTGGTCAATGGACTGGATATGAATGTTGACATTGATGCTGTCATCCACATCCAGGAAATCTGCAAGCATCCGGTCTGTAAGCTCCGGTGCAAGAATCTGCAGGTAACTCACACTTCCCAGCGTTCTTCCCATCAAAAATGTCTGATTCTTGGAAAAGTTAAAGGAAGTCGGTGCAATAAAATCTTTGGTCTTTAATCCGGTTTCCGGAAGCATCTTATACTGGAACTTAAATGGTTCAATCCGATCCTGGTTGAACACATGATACATAATCTCCAGCCTTTCCAGACCATTCAGGGAATGTGCCTGTGCTCCCAGGACCTTAAAGTTATTTAAGATATCTGTTTCGACTCTTTCAAGCCTTGGCCTTGCCACCTTCAGGCTTTCTGCTTCGATTCCAAAAGTGATATACTTTGTCTTCACCAGACCATTATTTCCCTTGGAAAGCTGATTCTTCAACATGGTACGGTATTCTTCACGAATGGCATTGAAGTCATCGTTCTGATCCGGAATGTCAATGCTTTTCTCAAATTCTGCCACATCCACCTGCTGATTGATAAAAGACAGCTGCACACTGATGGAAGAATCAAAGTAATTTAAGAAATCACAATAATTCTCAAATATCGTAGTCTTATCCTCATTTAAAGCAAGCTGATAGTTGATGTCATAAAACTGAATCGTCTTGGAGAAAAAGGTCTTTGTCACCTGGCAAATACCATCCTGCAGCATCCGAATATACGGAATACTCTGCTGTGCTGTTGTAGGAATGTTTTTCTGTTTCCTGCGGTCCCGTTCCTGCTTCTTCCTACGCTTTTCCTGTTCTCTTTCTTTTCTGCTTTTTTTGTTTCTTCTTTCCTGACGGTTTCTTTTTTCCGCCAGGGACAGACGCTCCTGCTGAGCCTCCTGCTTTGTCTTTTTTGCCATCCGGCACACCCTCCTTTTTTACAAGGGTGGAAATCTCCTGATAAAAATTTTCTGTCTTATATGGTCTTACTGCCGGACAGATAAACTTCTGTCGAATGATATTTGCCACCACTTTTTCAAAGGGAAGACCGTCTTTTTCATACATTGCCATGAAGAAAAACGGAAGCATGATCGTTACCATCAGGATGGCTGCGATACTGGAACCGATTGGTTTTCTCATGAACAGATAAAACGGAATTCCCGCAACTGCGGCAAGTGAAAAGAAAATCAGCTGCCGCTTTGTCAGATTTAACGCTACTTTTGTTTTGACCTTTGTAAGGTCTTTGGGTACTGGTACATACGCCATGTATGTGCTCCTTTCCTGCCCGTTAGTGGGCATTGAATATTGATTTGCTAAGGCTTCCGGTCTTGAATAATGAAAATGCAAGAATCACGGTATAAGCCGCTACTGAAAACATTGCTGCATGAAGGTCACTGGATATGGTCATTGCATTTACTAAAACTGCATAAATTCCCACACAGACCATCATGAAGAATCCCTGAAATGCCAGTGCGAACAAGCCTTTTAAATAGTTGTTTCCGATATTGCCCCATTCCTTATTGGTCATGGTGGCAAACGGAATTGGTGCTATGGAAGTATAAAGGTAAATCTCTATCATTCTTCCGTATAAAATAACGGTTATAATGATCGACAGAATCCGCATGGTAATACTGATCAGCAGCGTTTCCATGGATAACAAGAACAAATCCCCCAGTTCCATATCTTCCAGTGCATCCACAATCCTTGTGATTGCTTCCGATGCGTCCACTGCTGTGTTTCCGGAAATTACTCCGGCGGCATTGTTGACCACATGCTGGCCAACGTCAAAGACCGCCATCGTGATATTGAACGTATTCGTCACCAGATAAATGGCTACATACGCCTTAAAGATCCAGAGGAAAATGTTGTAAGTCTCAAATTCATGGAAATTGTTTTTCTGCGTTACCATCGTAATCAGTTCATAGCACAGGACAAATGTGATGATCAGTCCCGCAATGGGGACAATCACCGTTTGGGAAATGTTCTGGATCAGATTGAAGATTCCGGCATTCCATCCCTGCGGTGTCTGTCCCACCTGCCCGGCTATGGTTCCCACCTGCTCATTGACAGACGTGAACATGTTATCCAAACAGGACTTGATAAGCCCGATCAGGATATCCTTTATCGCTTCCGTAATTCTCTCAATGATGGTGTTCATCTACCACTCCTCTTAAGAGAACAATGTTGCCAGCTGTGGAATCAGGGTAGTTCCCAGCAGCATGATTCCGGCACCAGCCATCAGCTGTTTGATGCCCTGGCTCTTAGCACCGGGATTGTCGTTTCCATATCCTTCCAGAAGGTTTACGACACCCCACACGCCAAGACCTGCGCCGATTGCGACTACAAGAGTTTTTAAAGTTGTAATTGCACTGCTAAAAAATGCCATATACATTCACCAAAACTGACTTCTTTCAGGTGTTTACGGGAACGAAAATACACCGACTAAAAAGCCGGTGCACCTAATGTCAGTTATTCCTTTCCTCATTATTTTCTGTTCATTCCCAAGGTTACTCCGACAGTTCTACATGAATTACTTCCACCTCTTCTTCAGATTTCGGTGTGTACTGCGGATTTAACTCTTTCTCTACTTTGTACCGGTTCTTCTCGTTTTCATCTGCAAGAAGCCGATAGTTTTTGTGTTTCGTGATATCATATTTGTCCGAGAAAAATGGTCTGGCCCCACGGATCTGCAGGATACATTTTCCACCATCCATGACTGCAATCTCATCTTCTGTCATCAGCTGTTTGCCTGTTTTCTGGTAATTCAATCCAAAGGACTTCTGATTGCTCCTCGTTTCCGAAGTGTTATACAGGTCAATGGTTTCCTTACCCAGAAGCTCGCTCATTTCCTTTAAGGTAGTTTTCTCTTTTCCTCCAAGAAATAGTGTGGTATCACAGTTACCCAGAATAGTATCTGCACTATCCTTATACATTGCCTTTAGCTGACTCTGTGACTGCAAAATAATAGAAGCAGAGATTTCCCTGCTTCGGATGGTTGCAATCAGCTTGTCAAACTGAGGAATTTGTCCAATATTGGCAAACTCATCAGCAATGACACGCACATGAACTGGCAGTCTTCCACCATATTCATCATCTGCTTTGTCACAAAGCAGATTGAAAAGCTGTGACTGTAACATGGCAATCACAAAGTTAAATGTTGTATCTGTATCGGACATAATCAAAAACAAGGCTGTCTTCCTGTCCCCGATCTTATCCAGTTCCATTTCATCATAAGACATGATCTCACGAAGTTCTGCTATATCAAATGGTGCCAGCCTCGCACCACAGGAAATAAGAATACTTTTGGCTGTTTTGCCAGCCGCCATTTTGTATTTTTTATACTGTCTGACCGCAAAGTGCTGCGGATCTCTTTCTTCCAGTTCCTGGAACATCATATCCACTGGATTCTGGTAAGTTTCATCCTCTTCACGGGTTTCGCTTTCATTCAAAAGATCCAGAAGGGTATTCAGATTCTTTTCCTCTTCATCTCCTTCATACCAGATAAAAGCAATCAATGCCGTGTACAACAGCTTCTCTGCTTATAGTGATAGGTAAGGTTTTGATATTATCTCCACCTTTTCCCCCACTTCACACCGGACATGCGACTTTCACCGCATCCGGCGCTCCATCGATTGTCTTCACGAGACATTTAATCAGTCACCAAATTTAAGTTTTATATTATTGCTGACAGGTTCGCCTGCTCTCGCAGACTATTGATTTTCACGAGCATCTTTTTTGTGATATTGAGTGTTTTTATCAGGTCTTTTATTACTGCTTGGGGCAGTTCTTGTAACAGAATCAGATATTTTTTGTGAATCAGAACCATGTTTTTATATCTTTCAAATCCACCAAGTGCTCTTGGTACTTTGAGCCATACAGCTACATGTTCCGCATCTGCGAATTCTTCTCCACTGATTGCACATTTTCCCTTTTGAGCAGAAAATAAAGATATTTTACTGTCATGGTATTCTGTGCTATGACCAACGGATATTTTTTCTCTCAGTCCTTTCAGAACATACTGATTAAGGTTAAGTTCTGTATGAATCGGAGCACGACCTTCTTTTGTATAACTACAAACGATTGATCGCTTCGCCATCGGTATTTTATTTTTGATGAATGCAATCGGATAGATCATCTGGTCAATTCCTGAAACATATCGAATCATTTTTGACTGTCCGAATCTTTCCTTTTCTGCTTGGGTGATAGTTCCACCCTCATGTTTTAGCATACTTCCTGTTTCTGTATTTAACCTGTTCGTCAAAACTGTCATTACTCGCCTATGGAGTTCTCTGCAATCAATACTGATACAGGTGGCAAGCTGATAGTAATTCTGTATGCCTAACACCATAGAGTTATATAGCTGAATTTCTGATAAACAACTTTTTTTCTCTCTGGGTTTTGCGATGTTTTTCGCTTGTTCCACTAGCTTTGCTCTTTCAATTTCAACCTTTTTGTCACAGATTGCCGACTGCACCACATATTTATGATGCTTCAGCCTTACCCTTATTTTGAATCCAAGAAACTCTGACCACCGTTTTCTGGTGTTCACAATCCTTGTTTTCTCAGGGGACACCTCTAATTTCAACCTCTCTTCAATCCACGCCGTAACCGCTTCTTTTGTCCTGACTGCGTCCTCTTTCGTTCTACAGAAAATCCTAAAATCATCCGCATACCGAATGATATGCATTTCTTTCATTTCTGTGTTTTTCATAATCCTATAACCATGGCTTTTATCAAAAACTTTAGTTTTTCCGATTATTCTTTCTCGCCCTCTGCTTATAGCAATCGGATTTTCCTCCCATTGACTAGCTATCCACCAATCCAATTCATTTAGAACGATGTTTGCCAGTAGTGGTGAGATAATTCCTCCCTGTGGTGTACCCTTGTTGGGCAGTACCGTTGTATTATCGGGCATTTTAATTGGAGCTGTTAGTATTCGCTTGATAATAAAAATCAGCGTTTTATCATGGATACCCAGCGACCATATCTGTCTGATTAACTTGCTATGATTTACGTTATCGAAAAATCCTTTAATATCAAACTCAATAACATAATGAAGATTCATCATTTGAAGCATGGTGTAGGTTCTGTTAATGGCATGTTCAACGGATCTATTCGGACGAAATCCATAACTATTATTGCAGAACTTTGCTTCGCAGATTGGTTCCATGATCTGCTTGATACATTGCTGTATCAACCTATCCCATATGCATGGGATTCCCAGCGGACGTGTTTTTCCGTTTGGTTTCGGGATATCTTTCCGTCTTACAGGCTTTGGTCTGTAGCCGTGTTCGCTTCCCGTAACAATAAATCTCACTCTTTTTACCACATCATCAGGAGTTTGACTCCCAATATCTGTGATGTTCTTTTTGTCTGTTCCTGCCGTGTAGCTGCCTTTGTTCGCTTTGATGTTTCGGTACGCAAGTAAAATGTTATCCCTGCTCAGTATCAAATCCATAAGATTCTCAAATACTTCACCGTTCTGACTTTTTTGATATAGTTCATCAAAAGTACCTTGCATTCCGTAGTACTCCGCATGACGCAGGTCATCTACACATAATGTTTTACTTTTCTTTGGCATAAGGCATCACCTCCTCTCGAAAGTGACCCTTTTGGTCTTACTCGTAATCCTTATCATTAGACTGAATAATGCCTGTTTATTTCAACCGACTTGTGACCATTCCTCCGAGTTCCTCTTTTTCGCAGAACTCATCATAAGTTCGATCACGGCTTTTCAGCACCAGTTCACCTGCTTATTTTCTTCGTCAGGCTATCCTCTAATGGAATCTGGTGCCTTTCCACGTTCCGATAATCCTATCTGTACATATATCCTTAGATCTCTGCTATAGTCCTGTCAGCTTGGATGTGCCTGTAACACAACATGGTCGTTCGTAGGGCGAATTTCTACTGAACCACACTGACTGCGCTTTAACGCACCCATACATTTCTATATGGTCTTCTTTTAGAACCGTACATTCGCAGTTTTCGTCAGTTTACTCGCCAAAGTAAACATTCTAATCATAGATATTTTATAGATCCTAGACCTATAGGTAGCGCACCCCACCTCTGGGGCGTTTTCGAGAATCTTTTGGCAGATTCCTACGACTACTCTCGGTCGTTGTCACGGAGCTTCTCACCCCAACCATTACAGCTGACGCAAGTCCGTCAAGGATAGACGTTTCAGGGCGTTACCCCATCATTCCACCTATCGGATTACCAGTTCACAGACTGGTTATGATTTAATAAACCAACACTGTGCGCAGACTTTTTACCGCCTGCGAACGTGTCGCACTCACCCAAAAATCTTCGGAAGCTTTTTCCCCTTCGCCTTTGGTATTAACAATAATTGTTGTAACCAGCTTCAGGATATCTTTTTCAGACCGTATATAAGCAAATGGATTGTAATGAAGCGATTTGGAAAAGTTGATAGTATTCAGAACCTTAATCACATATGGTTCGTGTACCACTTTTCCTGATTTATCTTTCATAATATTTCCATTCTTATCTTTCTTAGGTGGTCCCTTTGCTAACATCTTCCCGCACTCCTCGATCAGAGTGCCTTTCGGATCTGTAATGACCATGGAACAGTTCATCTGCATGACTGACGGCTTAACGAAAAATCGAGTTTTTCCGGAACCACTGCCGCCAATGACCACTATATTTTTATTTCTTGCATACTTTGGCTGTTTAGGTCTACTTTCCATAGTCAATGCTTCTGTTGCTGTTAATGGAATATTCATCCAGGGATCTTCCGACATATAAGGTTTAATATCCTCAGCGTTTCCCCATCTGGCTGAACCATACTCGATTCCTTTCCGGAGTTTCTTTGCATCTGACTGTTTCTGCCATACCAGTAATTTCAGAATGACAGCTGCTACAATTCCTGTCAGCATATCACGCCAGTTAAAACTTGGCTGCAATCCAGTAAGAATCCTGTCTGCATGTTCCATCGCATATAATAGCTTGTTCCCAATATCTTCTCCCAGACTGTTTCTGTAAAGAAATGATGCCCGATTTGTATAAAAAGCAGTTAAGATATATGGGATATTGGTAAGAACCAGTTTCTTTTTATCCAGGGCGGACAGCCTGACCCTGATCTTATTCTTCCATTTTTGCATCAGATTTTTACCGATTTGCTTTTTCATCGGCTCTGCTCCTGATGCCGGTTCTTTACTTTGTCCTTCGATTTCTTTGGCATCATTGCTCTGTAAGTTGCAAGACGCTTGTGAATAGAAGGCTTATTCGCTTTTTGAATCTGTTTCTGGGAAAACTCACGGAAAGCAGCATTGAGGGCATCCTGATCACGTCCTTTAAAAAACACCAGATACATCGGTGGATCTTTACTCTTATCTTTTTTCAAAGCATAATTGATCCCGTATTTTCTGGCATAACGTTCAAAGGACTTGATATTCTTATTTGTGATCTCGATATTGACCATCCCGGCATTTTGTTTTGCCAGCTCTTTTACCGTGACCTTTCCCTGTTTCGGCTGATTCTTCTTCGCTTTCTTCTCTACCGATTTCTGCTTCTGATGACGCAGATAAGCAGCAAGAACCTTTTTCAATAAATCTGCTGTTACTTTGGTAGTCCGAATGCAGAACGTGACCGTTTTCTGAGTTACCTCTTCCTGCATGATTTTCCCTCCTTTCAGCGATTTAACTGCTGTCCAGATCTGTAATCATGGCAACCGTCGAGTAGACTTTGTCTCGACTTTTTCACATCCTTTCATCATATATTGTTTTGCGATGAGAGGTTCAAGTCTCAAAAGCCCCTCAC